>NZ_JBFUGK010000033.1:0-66921 GCF_056402935.1 Polaromonas sp. P3_B1 | reverse complement strand
GTCATGCCTTTTTTGTGGCCGTCGAGCTCTTCGAGCACGATCATGGGCAGGAAGATGTCGTGTTCTTCGAAGCGGAACAGGCACATCGGGTCGTGCATCAACACATTGGTGTCGAGCACGAACAGCTTGGCTGGGCCCGTGCGCTTGGCTTTTTTCGGCTTGACCGGCTCGGGCAGGGCAATGCTCTCTTTTGCGCGGCTGTTCGGCGTGCTTCTTTCCGGATTTGCGGGCTCTTTGCCCCTGAATGCTGCGGGATGGCTGCCTTCCCCTGCCGCGCGGCTGTCAAACAGGTCCATCACCGGGGGTTTTTGGGCGGATTCGACGCGCTCCGTTTTCCGGGCGACCTTCGAAGGCGAGCGGGCGGGCGCGTCAAGCGCATCAGGTGAGAGCAGGGCGGCACGTTTTGTCGGGGCGGGGGGCAGGGGCATAGTGCTTAAAACTCTCTAAAAAAGAAGGGTTCCAGAAGCGAAAAAGCCGCCTTGAAACCAGGGCGGCTTTGTCTTTTGGCGCAGTTGCGAAACTCAACAGCATGAGTTCATTATGCACAACTCAGGTGACAGGGCAATCGTTTGTTGCTAACTGGCCTCAGTAAGGTTCAGGCGGCCTTTTTGAGGGCTTTGACGGCCTTGAGTACGTCATCCACATGGCCTGGCACTTTCAGGCCGCGCCATTCCTCTTTCAGCAGGCCGTCGGCGCCTACCAGGAAGGTGCTGCGCTCGATGCCTTTAACCTTTTTGCCGTACATGATCTTGTTTTTGACTACGCCGAACATGTGGCACATTTTTTCTTCGGTGTCCGCAATCAGCTCGAACGGCAACTCAAGCTTGGACTTGAACTCGTCATGGGACTTCATGTTGTCGCGAGAGACGCCGAAGACGGTTGCGCCGGCCTTCACGAAATCCTTGTAGCGGTCACGGAACTGCATGGCTTCCGTGGTGCAGCCGGGCGTGTTGTCCTTGGGGTAGAAGTAGAGCACCACGACTTTGCCGAGGTGAGACTGGTTGGAAACCTTGATGCCGCCGGTGGCGATCGCTTCAAATTCGGGGAGTGGTTTATTGACGACGACTGCCATACTGAGTAGACCCTGACGAAAGTAGTTGTAATTGGCCGCGCCTTTTGGCAACCGGCCTGGGACGTCGTCCCGGGATATGGCACCAAATGCAACCCTAGATTTTACCCTGAAAGAGGGGGCATTTCAGCCCTCTGTTCCTCCTGTTTCAATCAGCAAGGCGGCAATCACTTGCCGGCCTTCACCGGCAAGGATGTTGTAGGTACGGCAGGCCGCGAGTGTGTCCATGGTCTCGACGCCGATGCGGTGTTCCATCAGGCTGCGCAGGAATGCGGGCGGCACAAAGCGCAGGCGGGCACCGCTGCCGAAGATCACGAGTTCGGGCCGGGTTTCGGCAAGCAAGGCGAAATGCTCCGCCGTAAGCTGCTCAAAGCGCGCGCATTTCCAGTCGAATTTCTCGCCGCGCGAGCCGATCACCACGCTGTGCTCGATTTTTTCTGCGACCCCCTCGCGCCCCAAACCCACCCAGCCGGGGCCGTAGGCGAGGATGGACTGGACGTCGAGGCGGTCTGGCTGGAGTTTCATGGGGGAGGGTCAGGCGTTGGAAAGGCGTGGCGCCGGGGCTTGAGGCACCGCTGCCTTGGCAGCGAAAAGCCTCGTTTATGTGGTCAAATTATAGATTCCGCCCGAATTTCGCGCCGCAATGCGTTGAATCTTCCCCGTTGCCGGCAGGGTGAGCCGGAGCAGCCACAGTCCTACGTCTTCTGAACGCTTCATGAAACCGATCACCAAATCCGCCAAGCTTGCCAATGTGCTGTACGACATCCGCGGCCCGATCATGGACGCCGCCAAGCAGATGGAGGAAGAGGGCCAGAAACTCATCAAGCTCAACATCGGCAACCTGGCGGTGTTCGGTTTTGATGCGCCCGAGGAAGTCCAGCAGGACATGATCCGCAACCTGCCGGCCTCGGCCGGTTATTCGGACAGCAAGGGTATTTTTGCCGCGCGCAAGGCGGTGATGCACGAAACCCAGAAGCAGGGCATCAAGGGCGTCACGCTGGACRACATCTACCTGGGCAACGGCGCGAGCGAGCTGATTTCCATGGCGACCAATGCCTTGCTCGACGATGGCGATGAACTGCTGCTGCCGGCACCCGACTACCCGCTGTGGACCGCGTCCACCAGCCTCTCGGGCGGCACGCCGGTGCACTACCGCTGTGATGAAAGCAATGGCTGGATGCCCAACCTGGACGACATCCGCGCCAGGATCACGCCCAGGACCAAGGCCATCGTGGTCATCAACCCCAACAACCCGACGGGCGCGCTGTATTCCGACGAGTTGCTCAAAGGCATCATCGGCATCGCGCGCGAGCACGGCCTGGTCATCCTCGCCGACGAGGTCTACGACAAGGTGCTCTACGACGACGTCAAGCACACGGCCATTGCCAGCCTGTCGACCGACGTGCTCACGCTGACCTTCAATTCGCTTTCCAAGAGTTACCGCTCCTGCGGCTACCGCGCGGGCTGGCTGGTGGTGTCCGGCCCCAAGAAGCAGGCCCAGGACTACATCGAAGGCCTGAACATGCTGGCCAACATGAAACTGTGCTCCAACGTGCCGGGCCAGTGGGCCATACAGACCGCGCTGGGCGGCTACCAGAGCATCAACGACCTGACCTGCGAGGGCGGGCGCCTGCGCCGCCAGCGCGACATGGCCTACGAACTCATCACCGCCATTCCCGGCGTCACCTGTGTCAAACCTAGCGCCGCGCTCTACATGTTCCCGCGGCTGGATCCCAAGGTCTACCCGATCAAGGACGATCGCCAGTTCTTCCTGGAACTCCTCAAGGAGACCAAGGTCATGCTGGTGCAGGGCACGGGCTTTAACTGGGCCGAGCCGGATCACTTTCGCATCGTCTTTCTCCCGCATGAGGAAGACCTGCGCGAAGCCATTGGGCGCATTGCGAAGTTCCTGGAGAACTACCGCAACACACGAACTTGATCCTGTATCCGGCCTCTCCTTTCTCCGCTGCCCTGACGGCGGCGAGCCTCCAGATCACTTAAAGCAAGACCTCAGCGACTATGAAACCGACGAATTTGAGCCCCATCCGCGTAGGCCTTCTGGGCATAGGTACCGTGGGCAGCGGCACCTACAACGTGCTCCAGCGCAACCAGGAAGAAATCCGCCGCCGCGCCGGCCGGGGCATTGAAATCACCATGGTCGCCGACCTCGACGTGGCGCGCGCCAAGGCGGCCGTCGGCGCGGGTGTGCAGGTGGTGGACGACGCGCGCAAGGTCGTGGCCAGCCCCGACGTCGACATCGTGATCGAACTCATAGGCGGCTACGGCATCGCCAAACAGCTGGTGCTGGAAGCCATCGAGGCCGGCAAGCATGTCGTCACCGCCAACAAGGCGTTGCTGGCCGTGCACGGCACCGAGATTTTCGCGGCGGCCCATCGCAAGGGCGTGATGGTGGCGTTTGAGGCGGCCGTGGCCGGCGGCATTCCCATCATCAAGGCGCTGCGCGAGGGCCTGACCGCCAACAGCATCCAGTGGATCGCCGGCATCATCAACGGCACCACCAACTTCATCCTGTCCGAGATGCGCGACAAGGGCCTGGACTTTGACGTCGTGCTCAAGGAAGCGCAGCGCCTGGGCTACGCCGAGGCCGACCCCACCTTCGACATCGAGGGCGTGGACGCCGGCCACAAGGTCACCCTGATGTCGGCCATTGCCTTCGGCATCCCGGTGCAGTTCGACAAGGCCTACGTTGAAGGCATCACCGGCCTGGCCGCGCAGGACATCCGCTATGCCGAACAGCTCGGCTACCGCATCAAGCTGCTGGGCATCACCAAGCGCGCCGCCAACGGCATCGAGCTGCGCGTGCACCCCAGCCTGGTGCCGGCCAAGCGCCTGATCGCCAATGTGGAAGGCGCGATGAACGCCGTGGTGGTGCAGGGCGACGCCGTCGGCACCACGCTGTACTACGGCAAAGGCGCGGGCAGCGAGCCCACCGCCAGCGCTGTGATCGCCGACCTGGTCGATATCGCCCGCCTGCATACCGCCGACCCCGAACACCGCGTGCCGCACCTGGCTTTCCAGCCCGACGCCATGAGCGACCTGCCCGTGGTGCCCATGTCCGACGTCGTCACCAGCTACTACCTGCGCCTCAAGGTCGCGGACGAGGCCGGCGTGCTGGCCAAGGTCACCGGCATCCTGGCCGGCGCCGGCATCAGCATAGACGCGGTGCTGCAGCGCGAAGCCGATGAAGTGGGCGGCGAGGGTTCCACCCACACCGACCTCATCATCCTCACGCACGATTGCGTGGAAGCCAAGATGAACAACGCCCTGGCGCAAATGCAGGCACTGCCCACGGTGCTGGCGCCTATCACGCGCATCCGCAAGGAAGAACTGGCATGAAGAGGGCCTGGTTGCCGGGTTTGTTTGCCGCTCTTGCCTGCATAAGCTGCACCGCCCAACAACCCGCGCAGGAGGACAGCTGTTACGGCAATGCCTTCGGAAAAGGCGCTGTCGACGCCATGAACGTCACCTACGAAGGGAAAGTCGTCCCGAAGGTCGTTGTCGATTCGGCTGCCGTCACCGGTCCCTTTCGATCGCCTCCTCTTGAGATAGCGACGATTCAGCGTGGGGCTTCTACGGAATTCATCGGTGGGCACATCAATGACGGTCTGGCCAGCTGGACAGGCCTGGATCTGGACAGCCGCGAGATTATCGTCATCACGCGGACGGTCTGGGACAAAAGAGCGGCGACGAGCCGTCCTTTCGAATTTCCAGCGCCTGACAAATACCCCCCTGAGACCGAGACCGTGGTTCGCAAGTGGACGTCCGAGGACGGAAACCGCAAGGAACTTGAGATCGTGCGGCGCTCCCCTCTGCGAGCAGAAGAGATTCAGGCCTTTGTCTGTTTGGCGAACATCGAGTGGGCACATCCTCGCCGGCCAGCCGTGATGATGCCCACCGATACGCTTTCAAGCCGCTTCACCCTGATTTCCGTAGGCCCCAAAGTCTCCGCGTCGCCCGCAATCAAGGATATAGACCAGTATGGGGTAACTGGATTTATCCTGAATTCACTGGTGGCAAGTCGCCAGAACATTTGGAAATACTGAGCTGTCATGCAATACATCTCCACCCGCGGCCACGCCGACCGCAAACGCTTTTGTGAAATCCTGCTCGAAGGCCTGGCGCCCGATGGCGGCCTCTACCTGCCCGAAACCTATCCGCAGGTTAATGAGGCGACGCTGGCCAAATGGCGCGGCCTGTCTTACGCTGAGCTCGCTTTCGAGGTTCTCTCGCTCTACGTTGACGACATTCCCGCCGCCGACCTCAAGGCGATCTGCGACAAGACCTACACCGAAGCGGTGTTCGGCACCAAGGCCATCGTCCCGCTGAAGAAGCTTGAAGAGGCTTCGACAAGCTCAGCACGTACGGATTTGTACCTCGAAGCCCTGTCCAACGGCCCCACGCTGGCCTTCAAGGACATGGCCATGCAGCTGCTGGGCAACCTGTTCGAATACGAACTGGCCCGCCGCGGCGAAGAGCTCAACATCCTGGGCGCCACCAGCGGCGACACCGGCAGCGCGGCCGAATACGCCATGCGCGGCAAAAAGGGCGTGCGCGTTTTCATGACCTCGCCCAATGGCCGCATGAGCCCCTTCCAGCAGGCGCAGATGTTCAGCCTGCAGGACGAAAACATCCACAACATCGCGGTCGATGGCGTGTTCGACGACTGCCAGGACATCGTCAAGGCCGTGTCCAACGACCTGGCCTTCAAGCGCCAGTACAAGATCGGCACCGTCAACTCCATCAACTGGGCGCGTTTGATGGCGCAGGTGGTCTACTACTTCGCCGGTTACTTCCAGGCCACGAGCAAGAACACCGAAAAAGTCGACTTCACCGTGCCCTCGGGCAACTTCGGCAACGTCTGCGCCGGCCATGTGGCGCGCATGATGGGCCTGCCCATCGGCAAGCTGGTGGTGGCCACCAACGAGAACGACGTGCTCGACGAGTTCTTCCGTACCGGCGTCTACCGCGTGCGCAGCAGCGCCGACACGCACGAGACCTCCAGCCCCTCCATGGACATTTCCAAGGCCTCGAACTTCGAGCGCTTTGTGTTCGACCTGCTGGGCCGCGACGGCGGCAAGACCAAGGCCTTGTTCCACGACCAGCTCGGCAGCCAGGGCCAGTTTGACCTCAGCGCCGAGCCGGCTTTCAAGGCGGCCGCGCAGCGCTACGGTTTTGTCAGCGGCAAGAGCACCCATGCCGACCGCCTCGCGACGATTCGCGACACCCACAAGCGCTTCGCCACCACCATAGACACCCACACCGCCGACGGCGTGAAGGTGGCGCGCGAGCAACTGCAGCCCGGCGTACCCATGATCGTGCTGGAGACCGCGCTGCCCATCAAGTTCGCCGCCACGATCGAAGAAGCACTGGGCCATGTGCCTGAGCGGCCTGCGAAGTTCGAGGGCATAGAGGCCTTGCCCAAGCGCGTCAAGGTGCTGCCCGCCGATGCGGCCGTGATCAAGCGCTACATCGCCGACCATGTGCATTGACCCGGGCCGCGGCCCCGCCCGGAAAGCCCGAACATGAACGTCATTGGCTTTGCCGGCTATTCCGGTTCGGGCAAGACCACGCTGGTCGAAAAGCTGATCCCCGCGCTCAAGGCGCGCGGCCTGCGTGTGTCGGTGGTCAAGCATGCCCACCACAAATTCGACATCGACCACCCCGGCAAGGACACCTTCCGCCACCGCGTGGCCGGCGCCTTTGAGGTGGTGGTGGCTTCGCAAAACCGGATGGCGCTGATGCGCGAGTTTGAAAAACCGGCCGAGATGACGGTGCACCAGCTGATCGCCGAGCTTTACGGTGGCGTGGACTGGGTGCTGGTCGAAGGCTTCAAGAGCAGCGACCTGCTCAAGATCGAGGTCTGGCGCGGCCCCTCGGCCGATTACGCCGGCAAGCCCTGCCTCTACATGGACGACGATTTCATCGTCGCCATCGCCACTGACGCCCCCGACCAACTGCCCCAGGCAACCTTGCGCCCTGTGCTGGATTTGAATGACGGCGATGCCGTGGCCGAGTACCTGGTCAACAATCAGGAACGCTTTGCCTATTCCTTCGAAGACCGCTTCGGCTAGGCTTGGGTAACGGCCAGCCCCAAGCCAGCCAGCTTCGTTCTACTCTGTTCTGTTCATGCCCTTGTTCCGGACACCCCGACCATGAGTTCTGCCTCCACCACCACGCCCGCCTGCCCTGCACCCCAGCCCGGCCGTGCCCCCCTGAAACCGCTGGACCAGGCGCTGGCCGAACTGCTCGCCCGCGCGGCGCCGCTGTCCGGTGTTCAGACGGTCTCCACTTTTGACGCGGACGGCCGCGTGCTGGCCCAGGACCTGGTCTCCAGCCTCGACGTGCCGGCGCACGACAACAGCTCCATGGACGGTTATGCCGTGCGCACTTCCGACTGGGCCGGGGGCGCGGTGCTGCCGGTCGGCCAGCGCATTCCGGCCGGCAGCAGCGGCCATGCGCTGGCGCCGGGCTCGGCGGCGCGCATCTTTACCGGCGCACCCATTCCGCCCGGCGCCGATGCCGTGGTGATGCAGGAAGACTGCGAGGCCGTGGAGGAGGGCGTGCGCATCAAGGCCCAGCCGCAGCCCGGCCAATGGATTCGCCGCCGTGGCGAGGACGTGGCCGCCGGTGCCGTGGTGCTGCGCCGCGGTGAACGCCTCTCGCCCGCCTCGCTGGGCCTGGCCGCCAGCATAGGCTTTGACAAATTGCAGGTCGCGCCCCGGGTGCGCGTGGCCTTGTTCTCGACCGGCGATGAACTCGTCATGCCCGGCGAGGTCGCACCGGCCGACATGAAGCCCGGCGCCATCTACAACTCCAACCGTTTCTTTTTGCGCGCCTTGCTACTGCGCCTGGGCTGCACGGTGACCGACCTGGGCATCGTGCCCGACCGCCTCGACGCCACCATCGCCGCGCTCAAGGGTGCGAGCGAAGCGCACGACCTGATACTTACCAGCGGCGGCGTGTCCGTCGGCGAGGAAGATCACATCAAGCCGGCCGTGCAGGCGCTGGGCGAACTCGCGCTCTGGCAGATCGCGATGAAACCGGGCAAGCCTTTCGCCTACGGCAAGCTCGGTGGCGCGCATTTCATCGGCCTGCCGGGCAACCCGGTATCCAGCTTTGTGACCTTTCTGGTGCTGGTGCGGCCTTTCCTCCTCAAGCTGCAGGGCGCGGCCGAGGTGGCCGCCAGCCCCATCGCATTGCCCGCGCATTTCAACTGGCCCAAGGCCGACAAGCGCCGCGAGTTTTTGCGCGCCAGGCGCAACGCCGCCGGCGGGCTGGAGCTGTTCGGCAACCAGAGCTCGGGTGTGCTGACCTCGGCCGTCTGGGGCGATGGCGTGATCGACAACCCGGCCGGCCAGGCGATTGCCCATGGCGACATGGTGCAGTTCATCCCGTTTTCGGCGCTGATGGCCTGACGCGCCACATCAAGGCCTTCCCATGAAAGTCACCGTCAAATACTTTGCTTCCATCCGCGAAGCCATAGGGCAGGGCAGCGAGCTGCGCGACACCACCGCTACCACGTTGGGGGCCCTGCGCGACGAACTGCTCGCGGCCACGCCCGCCCACACTGCCAGCCTGGCGCGCGGCAGGTCGGTGCGCATGGCGCTCAACCAGGTCATGTGCGATGAAACGGCCGACCTCAGCGAGGGCTGCGAAGTCGCTTTCTTCCCGCCCGTGACCGGCGGCTGATCCTGCCCCTTCAGGCGGCCAGCAGCGCGTCCAGCCCCTGCAGGCGCTCGGCCAGTTCGGTGGAGGCCCGTGTCATCGGGCTACGCAGTTCATTGCGAAGCAGGCCTTGCCCGGCCAGGACGGCCTTGAGCGGCCCGGGGTTGGGCTCGGCGAACAGGCCTTCAATCAGCGGCTGCAGCGGCGCCCACAAGGCCTCAGCCCCTGCCACGTCGCCCGCCCGGATGCGCCGCAGCACTTCCACAAAACGTTCCGTGTGCAGATGGGCCGCTGCCGCAATCGCGCCCCGGCCGCCCTGCGAGGCGGTGGTGAAAATATTCAGGTCCTCGCCCGCCAACACCTGCAAGCGCCCATCGGCAATCAGCGCCCGCGTTTTGGCCGGGTCGCCGCCGCAGTCCTTGAGTGCCTGGATGCGCGGGTGATCGGCCAGCGCCAGGATGGTTTCAAGCTCCATGCGGCTGCCCGTGCGGTAGGGGATGTCATAGAGGATCACCGGCACGGCGCTCACGTCGGCCAGGGCGGTGAACCATTCGATGAGCCCCGCCTGCGAAGGACGGATGTAGCTGGGCGCGGGCAGCAGGATGCCGGCCAGGCCCAGCGTGCCCAGGGCCTTGATGCGCGTGGCCATTTTGCCCAGGTGGTAGCCCGACAGGCCCATGATCATCGGAAGGCCGGGGGCCTCCGCCATCACGGTTTGCAGCGTTGCCAACTGCTCGTCTTCGTCCAGTGCCGCGGCCTCGCCGGTGGAGCCGCAGACCACCAGCCCGGCGATGCCGCTGCCCTTGTAGTGGGCTACAAGGCGCTTGAGTGCGCTGTGGTCGACCTTGCCCTGGTCAAACGGGGTGACAAGGGGGATCCAGAGACCCGAGAAATCGGTGTTGGTTTGATTGGCCTGATCGGCACTGAGCGCTGTTTGCATGAAGACACATCCCAAAAAACTGACCGGCTTGAAAGGCCGCCATCAGAACAAGAGAAGGGTGTCCGCAAAAGACTATGAGAAGTAACCGGCGGTTCCATCGCTCATTCGACGACGGAACCGCAGCCCCGGTCAAATGAGCAACGGTTTTTTCGATTTGCTGGCGCACGCCCCAAGGCCGCGGGCGCTGTCGTGCGTCCGAGTGGCGAAGGAGTGGGTGTGACCAGTCATGCGGCAAATCTTACCGTAGGCGGCTGCTTTGAGGGTGGGCGAGTGGCAAAATTGCCACTATGGCTCCACCGCGCGTCCTGATCACCACCGATGACTTCAACCTTGCCGACGAGGTGGCCGCACTGCGCGCCGGCGACAAGCGGGTGGGTGCCGTCTGTACCTTCACGGGCACGGTGAGAGACCGCAATGACGGCCTGAGCGTCAGCAGCATGGAGCTGGAGCACTACCCCGGCATGACCGAAAAAGCCATAGACGCCATGATCGATGAGGCCTTGGCGCGTTTTGACATCTTCGGCGCGCGTGTGATTCACCGCGTCGGCCTGCTGCAGCCGCTGGACCAGGTGGTGATGGTGGCCGTGACCTCTGCGCACCGCGGCGAAAGCTTCAAGGCCTGCGAGTTCCTGATGGACTACCTCAAGACCCAGGCGCCGTTCTGGAAAAAAGAACAAACGCCCGAGGGCGCGCGCTGGGTCGATGCGCGTGTTGCCGACGACGCGGCGCTGGCCAAATGGGGCATCACGGCGCCCAATGCCTGATGCTCAGTAGCTGACCGGGTCCCGGTACGCGGCTTCGTCGTGAATCGCCCAGTAGGCCTCATACAGCCGCGTCGTGATGGGGCCGGGGAACTGCGGCAGCGGCACGCCATCAAGCTTGGCAATCGGCAAAATGCCGCCGCCGGTCGAAGTTAAAAACACTTCGTCGGCACTGCGCAGCAGCACGGTGGGTACCGGCGCTGCCCTCAGCGGGATGTCCAGGCGCCCGCACAGCTCCATCGCGGTGCGCCGCGAAATCCCTTCAAGCACGCCCTGGTCGGCCGTGTACACGATGCCATCCTTGGCCATGAACACGTTGAAGCCCGGGCCTTCGGTGATGTTGCCGGCAGCGTCCACCACGCAACTGGTGTCGCGCCCACGGTCGTAGGCGTCGAACATGGACTGCACCATGTCCATCCAGTGGTAGTTCTTGACCGTCGGGTCCACCGAGGCCGCCGGAATGCGTTGGCGGTCGCTGATGTGCAGGTCCAGTCCGGCCAGCTGCTTTTCGCGCGAGGCGATCCATACATAGGGCAGGGCATAGGCGTAAAACCGGTTCTGCGCCAGGCGCGGGTCGCGCGCGCCGCGCGGCGGCACGCCGCGGGTGCAGACCATGGCGACGTAGGCGTCCTGCAGCCCGCCGGCGCGCACGCAGGCGTGCAGGATGTCCCGCAGCTCGCCGCGGCTATAGGGAATGGCCAGGTGCATTTTTTCCATGCTGCTGAAAAAACGCTCGATATGGTCGCCGAGCCGGAAAAAAGCGCCTTGCCAGGTGCTGGCCACGTCGTAGGTCACGTCCGAGCGGGTGAAACCCCAGTCGAACAGGGATATCTTGGCTTCCGACAGGGGAACGAATTCGCCTTCGACAAAGGCGCAGCCGCCCTCGAATTCACCGGTATTGACCTTACGCATGGCGGTTTTCCTTGAGTTAATTTGGGATGGGATGGGAGGTTGCGAATTAATTGTACGAAGTTCAATATTAATTGAACGCTTTTCAATAAACCATAAAATGGCGCATTATTTCTGCTTCTGGAGACCGCCTTGCCCACCAAACCGCCTCCACCCCGCCGCGCCGGGCGTCCGCGCAAAACCGGGGACGCGGCAGGCGGCGCGGCGCTAAGCCGCGAGTCCATCCTGAAGGCCGCGCTGGCCCTGATAGACCGCCAGGGTCCGCATGCCTTCAACATCCGGGAGCTGGCCCAGGCGCTCAGGGTGTTTCCGTCGGCGATCTACTGGCATGTGCCCAGCCGCAATGAACTGATTTCCGGGGCGGTGGCGCTGGCCATGAATGGCGTGGCCGACGACCTGGTCCCGGGCCGCTGGCAGGACCGCCTGGCCGCCTTGCTGCGGCGCTACCGCGAGGTGCTCAGGCGCCACCCCAGACTGGCCCCGCTGGTGGCCAGCGAACTGATCTACAACGCGACCTTCGACGCCACCATGCTGGACCATCTGGTGCAATTGCTCGAAGACGCCGGTTTTGCGGGCGCCGATCTGGTCGATGCCTACAACGTGGTGTTTGCCGCGATGTGCGGCTTCGCGACCATGGAGCTGTCCACCGCGCCGGCCGAAGACGCCCAGGCCTGGGAAAGTGCCTGCCGCGCCCAGATCGCGCGCGTCGATGCCGTTCGCCAGCCCGCGCTTGCGCGGCACCTGGGCGCGATGCAGAACCGGGCCTTTGTGCTGCGCTGGTCCAGCGGAGACGGCCAGCCGCTGGATAGCGGTTTCGAGGCCTGGGTCGACGTGATCGTGCGCGGCGTGGAGTCGCGGGCCAGGGCCTTGCGCACCGCGGCGAAAGCTTCAGGGCCTGCGAGCTCCTGATGGACTATCTCAAGACCCAGGCTCCTAGTTCAGGTACCGGGGCCTTTCGGTGGGGTCGGGCGTCTCGGGCTTGTCCGGGCTTTCCTGGATACCGGCGAGCGATGGTGATTTGAGCCACTGGGATTTTTTGAGGCACTTGTTCAGGAGCTGCAACAAACCTTGCGCAAGCTGGGTGGTGATGGCGATCCGCACATGGCGCCCCGGCTCCGGCAGTTTTTCGTTGAAGTCCAGCTGCAGCTTGCCGGACTTCAACAAGGCCAATTTGACTTCCGTCACCAGCAGCGGCTCCTTTCCCTGCGGCAGCGCGGCCTCCTTGGCCTGGTAGGGTGTCTTGAAATCGCCGGCGTAAGTCAAAGCTTCTTTTTTGAAGTTTTCCAGCATGCGCCGGCGCTGGACGTCCTGCGGCGTCGCCAGATCGATGTTTTCAGCCTGCTGGGCCAACTGGTCGGCGGCGGTTTGAGTCAGGACCGGCATCAGGGAGAGTGTCATGCGGCGGGTCAGCCACAGGCGCAACTCCTCGCTGTCATGGCTGCTGATGCGCACCAGCAGCCTGTCCTGCTCCTGGTGGTAGGTCACCGAGACCTGGTGGATGTTCATGGGGTGATTTTATGGGTCGCCGGAAGAATGCTTGAAAACCAGCCCCGGCTCCCCAGATACTGTGCAACACCCATCCTGATGGGCTTGGAGCCAGGCCTGCAGGAATCCACGGAGCCCTATTCATGCGACAAGACAAACTCACGACCAAGTTTCAGGAAGCCCTGAGCGACGCGCAATCTCTCGCGCTGGGCAATGACAACGGTTACATCGAGCCGGTTCACCTGCTGGCTGCCATGCTGCGCCAGGAGGACGGCCCGCGCGCGCTGCTGGAAAAGGCCGGCGTCAACGTGGGCGGCCTCACGCAGGCCGCCGACGCCGCCGTCAAAAAGCTGCCCCAGGTGCAGGGCCAGGACCAGATCCAGGTCGGCCCCGAGCTTGCCAAGCTGCTGCAGGCCACCGAAAAAGAAGCCATCAAACGCAACGACCAGTTCATCGCCGGTGAACTCTTTCTGCTGGCCGTGGCCGACAGCAAGAGCGACGTGGGCCGCCTGGCCAAAGAGAACGGCCTGACCCGCAAGGCGCTCGAAGCGGCGATAGACGCCGTGCGCGGCGGCCAGGGCGTGAACAGCGCCGACGCCGAAGGCCAGCGCGAAGCCCTCAAAAAATACTGCATGGACCTGACCGAGCGCGCCCGCCTGGGCAAGCTGGACCCGGTCATAGGCCGCGACGATGAAATCCGCCGCGCCATCCAGGTGCTGCAACGCCGCACCAAGAACAACCCCGTGCTGATCGGCGAGCCCGGCGTCGGCAAGACCGCGATTGTCGAAGGTCTGGCCCAGCGCATCGTGGCCGGCGAAGTGCCCGACTCCCTCAAGGGCAAGCGCGTGCTTTCGCTCGACATGGCCGCGCTGCTGGCCGGCGCCAAGTTCCGCGGCGAGTTTGAAGAGCGCCTGAAAACCGTGCTCAACGAACTGGCCAAGGACGAAGGCCAGACCATCGTCTTTATCGACGAGCTGCACACCATGGTGGGCGCCGGCAAGGCCGAGGGCGCGATGGACGCCGGCAATATGCTCAAGCCGGCGCTGGCGCGCGGCGAGCTGCACTGCGTGGGCGCCACCACACTTGACGAATACCGCAAGTACATTGAAAAAGACGCCGCGCTGGAGCGCCGCTTCCAGAAAATCCTGGTGGGCGAGCCCACGGTGGAGGCCACCATCGCCATCCTGCGCGGCCTGCAAGAGAAATACGAAGTGCACCACGGCGTGCAGATCACCGACCCAGCCATCGTGGCCGCGGCCGAACTGAGCCACCGCTACATCACCGACCGCTTCCTGCCCGACAAGGCCATCGACCTGATTGACGAGGCCGCCGCCAAGATCAAGATCGAAATGGACTCCAAGCCCGAGGTCATGGACAAGCTCGACCGCCGCCTGATCCAGTTGCAGATCGAGCGCGAAGCCGTGCGCCGCGAAAAAGACGAAGCTTCGCAAAAACGCTTTGACCTCATCGAAGAGGAAATCACCAAACTGCAAAAAGAGATCTCCGACCTCGACGAAATCTGGCAGGCCGAAAAAGCCCAGGCGCTTGGCTCCAAGGACGTCATGGAAGAGATCGACCGCATCCGCTTCCAGATCGAGGAGTTCACCCGCAAGGGCGACTTCAACAAGGTCGCCGAGCTGCAATACGGCAAGCTGCCTGAGCTCGAAAAGCGCTTAAAGGAAGCACAGGACAGCGAAGCCAGCAAGGGCAAGTCCAACGCGCCCACGCTGCTGCGCACCCAGGTCGGCGCCGAAGAGATCGCCGAGGTCGTGGCGCGCGCCACCGGCATTCCCGTCAGCAAGCTGATGCAGGGCGAGCGCGACAAGCTGCTGCAAATGGAAGGCAAGCTGCATGAGCGTGTGGTCGGCCAGGACGAGGCCATCAGCGCGGTGGCCAACGCCATACGCCGGTCCCGCTCGGGCCTTTCAGACCCGAACCGCCCGACCGGCTCCTTCCTGTTCCTGGGCCCCACGGGCGTGGGCAAGACAGAGCTGTGCAAGGCGCTGGCCGGCTTTTTGTTCGACAGCGAGGACCACCTGATACGCGTCGACATGAGCGAATTCATGGAAAAGCATTCGGTGGCCCGCCTGATAGGCGCACCCCCGGGCTATGTGGGCTATGAGGAGGGCGGCTACCTGACCGAGGCCGTGCGCCGCAAACCCTACAGCGTGCTGCTGCTCGACGAAGTCGAAAAAGCCCACCCCGACGTGTTCAATGTGCTGTTGCAGGTGCTGGACGACGGCCGCCTGACGGACGGCCAGGGCCGCACGGTGGACTTCAAGAACACGGTGATCGTCATGACCAGCAACATCGGCTCGCCCATCATCCAGTCCATGGTCGGCAAGCCCACGGAAGAGATCAAGGACGCGGTGACGGAGGAGCTCAAGAATTACTTCCGCCCCGAATTCCTGAACCGGATTGACGAGACCGTGGTGTTCCACGCCCTGGATGCGAAGAACATCGAGTCCATCGCCCGCATACAGCTCAAGGTGCTGGTCGCCCGCCTGCGCAAGATGGACCTCGCGCTGGACGTGTCGGAAGCGGCAATCGCCGAGCTGGCCAAGGTCGGCTTCGACCCGGTCTTCGGTGCCAGGCCGCTCAAGCGCGCCATCCAGCAGCGCATCGAGAACCCGCTCAGCAAGTTGCTGCTCGAAGGGCGCTTCCCGCCCAAGAGCACGATACCGGTGGACGTGGACCCGATCCGCGACCCGGGCGTGTTCAGGTTCGAATCGACGGTTCACTAACCAAGGTTCACCTGCGACGATTTCATGGTGAACCTCACAACCCGCTCCGGCTCTCGCCGGGGCGGGTTTTTTTATGGCCGTGCCAAGAGGCTATGGGAAGTGCTGGAATCGTCCTACAACTCCACCGCCGTGCGCGGCCTACCATGGGCGTCTACCCACCGGATACGCCATGCCTAACCGCCTTGCCCGCGCCGCGCTGCGCACCGCCTGCCTGGCGGCTGGGCTGGCTGCGGGCGCACAAGCCGGCGCGCAGGCCCCGGATGCCAAGGACCAGGAGGTACGGACCCTCAAGCCGGTGACGGTCAGCGCCAAGGCCAACAGCGATCCGGTCGAGAAGTCTTACCGGAAAATGATTCGCGGCATGGACCTTTTCGAGCGCGAAAAAAGCCTGGCGCCCAATGCCTCGCTGCGCTTCAAGCTGCTGCCGCGCCGGCGCGAGACCAATATGAACGCGATTTCCATCGAAGTGATTGGCACGACCATGGACTTTCCCGTGGCCATCGCACCCGACCGGACTTTCAGCCTGCCACGCGACCCCAAGGCTTTCGCCGAAGATGCGCAGGTCATTCCGAACCGGAAAGCGCAGAGCATGACGTGGCGCACCGAGATTCGCACGCCGGGCCTGCCGCCGGGTGCACGGCGCCTGGGCGATTTGCGGCTGGAGTGCAGGGTGGGCATGGAGGCCGGCCTGGTCTCGCGCGGCGGTGGTGTGGTGGACCGGATCGCCGGTGCCGTGTTTGACACCCCGGCTTATTGCGACAAGAAGGTGCCGCTCTACCTGTTTTTTTCGGAGCGCCCGCTTTTCAGCGTGACGCTCACGGCGGGCGAGCGCCGGGAAGTCCTGCCCCTGGCCATGCTGTATGCCGCCGCGAGCGACGACCCCAAGCTGGACAAGGACCTGCCCGACTGCGACTGCGAGGTGCTGGTGGACCGCACCTACTTCCTGCCGCTGGGCGACCGCAGCTGGCCTGATGACACGCTGGTTGAGTTTGACTATATGGAGGGTGGGTGATGGCGCCCGGCAAGCTCTTTGTGTGCGTCAGCCTTGTGCTGGTGGGTTGCGCGACGCCTCCGGATGAAACGCGGCCGCCTTTTCGCGACAGCCAACTGTCCATGCAAGGCGCGCAAGCCATGGTGCTCCCCGGGACCAGCACCAAGGCCGACGTCACCGCCGCGCTGGGCCCCGCCACCGTGGTCCGCTTTGACAGCGGCTACGAAGTCTGGGCTTACCGCGAAAAGCCCCCCAAAAGCGAAATACCGGGCGCCGAGTTTGTGATCCTGTTCACACCCTCAGGCATCGTGCAGAAAACCCGGATACGTCCGCGCTACGAGGTGCCCGCGAAGTAGCCAAGTAGCCGGTTCAGTCGCCCAGGCCCACGAAGATATTCTGCACGTCGTCATTCGCATCGACGGCGGCCAGGAAGGCTTCGACTTCTTCGAGTTCGGCGGCGCTCAGGCTGGCCGGGCTGATGGGGTTTTTGGCCTTGTAGCCCAGCTTGGCCGACAGCACGGTAAAGCCTTGCGCGGGCAGGGCGCGGCTCACGATGTCCAGGTCGGCGTGGTCGGTCAGGAAGGTCGTCGTGCCCTCTTCATGGCCCGGCTCAAAGTCCTGGGCGCCTGCTTCAATCGCGGCGAGTTCCGGGTCCGCGCCGGCAACTTGCGGCTCGGCTTCAATCATGCCCACGTGGTCGAAGTCCCAGGAGACCGAGCCCGAGGTGCCCAGATGCCCCTTGCGGAACAGCACGCGAATTTCCGAGGCCGTGCGGTTGAGGTTGTCGGTCAGGCATTCGACCATGAGCGGCACGCGGTGCGGCGCAAAGCCTTCATAAATGACGTGCTCGAAATGCACGGTGTCGCCGGTCAGCCCGGCGCCTTTCTTGATGGCCCGCTCCAGCGTGTCCTTGGGCATGGAAACCTTGCGGGCCTGCTCCACCACCAGTCGCAGTCGCGCGTTCGAGGCCGGGTCCGGGCCGTTGCGCGCCGCCACCATGATTTCCTTGGCCAGTTTGCCGAATAGCCGGCCTCTGGCGTTCGCGGCCAGTTCCTTGCCTTTTGCTTTCCATTGCGCGCCCATGTCTGTTCTTCCTTGCTGTTGTCGTGTCCGGGGTGGGCCCTGCGGCATGGCGTGAAATACGCGCCGCGGGCCGGGGGGGTCTCCGGTTATACACCCAGAAGGCGCGGCCGTAACGGTAGGACGGCACCGACGCGAATTTCAGCGTCCATCCGCCGGGCCCGCCATGACAGCGCGCTATCTTGGGCCTTGGCAACACGAAAGGATGCGACATGCCACAAGGTGATAAATCAGTCTATACCGGCAAGCAAAAACGCAAGGCGGAGCACATCGAGGAAGGCTATGAAAAACGCGGCGTCGGCAAGGAAGAGGCTGAGCGACGCGCCTGGGCCACGGTGAACAAGGAATCCGGCGGCGGCAAAAAATCCGGCTCGGGCCGCGGCAAGGCGGAAAACCACGCAGCCTCGCGCAAGGGCGGGCGGCTGGGTGGCGCGGCAGCGGCTTCACGCAGCGCGGCCGAGCGCTCCGCCTCGGCCAAAAAGGCCGCGGCGACCCGCAAGCGCAACGCTGCTTCGAAGTAAGGTTTACTTGACCGGGATCACGGTGCCGGCCGGCACCGGAACGGCCGTCACGCTGTTTTGCGGCGAGCCTTCAATGACGCGGTCCGAATAGGTCAGGTAGACCAGCGTGTTGCGCTTGGTGTCTATCATGCGCACCACGCGCAACTTCTTGAAAACCAGCGAGATGCGCTCGCTGAACATCTCTTCCTGCTTGTCCAGCGGCTTGTCGCCAAAGCTGATGACGCCGGTCTGCCGGCAGGCGATGGAGGCCTCGGCCTTGTCCTCGGCCAGGCCGAAAGCGCCCTTGAGCCCGCCGGTCTTGGCGCGCGACACATAGCAGGTGACGCCGGCGACCTTGGGGTCGTCATAGGCATCGACCACGATCTTGTGGTCAGGGCCTATGAACTTGAACACGGTGTCCACCGCGCCGATTTCCTCGCCGCCCGCGCCGCCGCAGGCGGACAGGAGCAGTAGCAGGCTCAGTGTGCTGAAGGCAGGGCGCAGGCCCCGGATGTATTGACGGGTCATTGGATATCCCTCCTGATATGTGTTGGATGCCGTGGGCTCTCACGCGGCCCGGGTTTCTAATGTACAAAACCCGTGCGTCGCACAAGCCGTCCTTGAAGCCGCCCTTGTGCAAGAAGGGCAAGCAAATGTCAATTCAAGGCTTTAAAAGCTCAAAAAAGCCGCTGGCCAGGCGCTCGCCATTGACCATGATGTCCACCTCGTGGCGGCCGGCATGGTGCACGCGCGTCGTGAAGTCGCGCACCACCTGGCTGCGCGAAAGCTGCAGGCTTTGACCCGGCGCGAGGTCCAGCTCCTTGAGCTTGAAGACCTTGGCCGAACTACCGCCGGATTTTTTGACGTAGTGGATGGTGTAGTCCACCACCAGGCGCTGGCTTTGGCGAGAGGTGGACTGCAGCGTGAACGAGAGTTCCAGCCGCTCGCCCAGCGTGAGTTTTTTCGGGCTGACGGAAAAGCCGCTGATGCTGACGGCCGCTTTTTTGCCCGCGCCAATCACGCCCAGCGCCTGTTTGTCGCCCTGCTTGATCAGCGTGCGCAGCGCATGCCGTGCGATCCACGCGGTATGCGGGTTCTCCAGTGGCCAGCTTTTCAGGCGTTTGAGCACCCACGCCGGGTGCAGCTTGGTGATGTCGTTGAGGTGGTTGGCCACCGACTTGCGCACGTAAAGGCTGTTATCGGCCTTGAGCGTATCCAGGATGGGCGCGGCCAGCTCCGGATCGGCCATCAAGGCATCCAGCCTGAAAGACCAGGGCAGGCGAGGGCGGCTGCCTTCGCTGGCCAGGCGGCGCACATGCTCGCTCTCGTCCTTGGCCCAGGTCTTCATCACCGCCAGCGTGCGCGCCGGGTCCTGGCGGATGAACTCGCGGATGGCGAACTCCGAGCTGCCGAAGGCGGTGAAAAATTTGAGCGCCTCCATGGAGGTGTCAAAGTCCTCGCGACCATACAGGCCCACATAGTCCGGCAATACCAGGGTCACAAAGCCGCTGTTGATGCGCGGCGCGAGCTTGCGCAGGATGGCGATGCTCTTGCGGTAGTCGGCGGGCAGCATGGCGTGCAGGCATTCGCTGGTGCGCCGCAGGCGCTGCATCAGCGAGAGCTCATCCAGCCCGGGCAACGCCAGCGCCAGAAATTGCTTGCTGTCAAAACGCGGGTAGACCGCCGCAGTCTCCACAGCGATGTGGCGATAGCGCGCGGGATCGAAGATGTTTTTGAGAGCGGGCGCGGCGGTGTCGGGCATGGCGACCGATTCTGCCACCGCGCGCTTTTCCGGGCTTAAAGGTTTTCCAGTCGGCTTAGCTGCGCGCGCAGACTGTCCAGTTCATCCATCAGCTCCAATGCCAAGGCCGCGCCGGCCGGGTTCACCCCCAGGTCGCGCTGCAGCCGCACGGCCACCGTGGCGCGGTGCAGGTGCACGCCGGTGAAGCGCCAGACCTCAGGCGCCGCTCCCAGGGGCGCGAGTACGCCTTCGTGCACCAGGTCCACGATGAGGTCCGATTGCGCGGCGCATGCCCGGCAGAGGTCGTCGAGCGTGAGTTCCTCCTGCTCTTCCAGGATGAAGCCGGCGAGGTAGCGGGTAGGGGTGTTCATGCCTTGCCTCCGGGGTTTTGCAGGCCGGCGCGCGGCCTGAAGGCCTTGAACGTCGCCGCCATGTTTTCATACGCTTTTTTTGCCGCATCCGTGTCGGCGGCCGGCAGGACGACCTGCAGCACAAAGTAAAAGTCCCCGGGCGTTTTGCCCGGCAGCCCGCGCCCCTTGAGTCTGAGCTTGCGCCCGCTGGCCGAGCCCGGCGGGATTTTCAGCTCCACCTCGCCTGTGGGCGTGGGCGCTTCCACCTCGGCGCCCAGCGCGGTTTCCCAAGGCGCGACGGGTAGGGTCATGTACACGTCATGGCCCTCGGCGCGGTACAGGGCATGTGGCAGGAATTCCACGTCCAGGTAGAGGTCGCCGGCGCTGCCTTTGCCGATGCCGGGCGCACCCTGGCCCGCCAGGCGGATGTGCTGGCCGGCGCGTATGCCCTTGGGAATCACGAATTCGATGGTCCGGTCCTGCATCGTCACGCCGGTTTCGTCCTCCACCGGCATGCGCAGCTGCAGCTTGCGTGTCGCGCCGCTGTAGGAGTCGCCGATGTCGATCTGGATTTTGGCGTGCTGGTCCTGGCCGTGCATGTCAAAGCCGTGGCCGCCGCGCATGCCGCCAAAGCCGCCCCGGCCTTGCGGCTCGCCGCCCATGCCGCGGAAGATGGCGTCGAAAAAGTCGCTGTGGTCGAAACCTTCGGCACCGCCAAAGTGGCCGCCGGTGGCGCCGCCCGAAGCCCGCCCCGGGTTCCAGCCCGGCGGCGGACGGAAGTCCTGCCCGGCCTGGTAGTCGGCACCCAACTGGTCGTAGGCGGCGCGCTTTTCAGGGTCGCGCAGCACCTCGTAGGCTTCGGCGATTTCCTTGAAGCGCGCCTCGGCGTTTTTTTCCTTGCTGACGTCCGGGTGGTATTTGCGCGCCAGCTTGCGATGGGCTTTTTTGATCTCGTCGGGCGTGGCGCTGCGCTCCACGCCCATGACCTTGTAGTAATCCTTGAATTCCATGAAACACTTTCATCAGGGATGGGTTAGGTGCCAGCCATCTTGGCGCATAAACGCCGGCCTGGCTGTCAGCCAAATACGTCAGGTTTTATATAGGGGCGGCGGCCTCAGGGTCAACCCGGGGTAGCGCTGGAGTTGCGCCCCTACTGTGCGGCCCCGGCGCTCCCTATCATGGCCGGATGATTTCCAGCACCCCCCGGACAGCACTTCGCACCCTGTTTGACGCCCAGCACCAGGCCAGCCGCGCCCAGGCCGAAGTGCCGCTGGCACTGCGCCGGGAGCGCCTGCTGCGCATACGCGCCTTGCTGGACCAGCACGGCGCCGAGCTGGCGCAGGCCGTCAATGCCGACTTCGGCGTGCGCTCGCCGCAGCTCACCGAAATCGCCGACATTTTTGTGCTGCGCTCGCTGCTGTCCAGCACGCTCAGGCAGCTGTCCCGCTGGATGAAGCCCGTCAAGGTGCGCACGCCGCTGTACCTGCAGCCCGCGCGCGCCTACCTGCAGCGCCAGCCGCTGGGCGTGGTGGGCGTGATCTCGCCGTGGAACTATCCGGTGCAGCTTTCGCTGGGCCCGGTCATCACGGCGCTGGCCGCGGGCAACCGCGTGATGCTCAAGCCCAGCGAACTGACGCCGCGCACCTCGGAGCTGCTGGCTATGCTGCTGGGGCAATCCTTTGCGCCCGACGAGCTCTGTGTGGTGCAGGGCGATGGCCAACTGGCCGCCGAATTCGCCGGCCTGCCGTTTGATCACCTGTTTTTCACCGGCTCCACCGCCGTGGGCCGCAAGGTGGCCGAAGCCGCCGCCGCCAATCTGACGCCGACCACGCTGGAGCTGGGCGGCAAGTCCCCCTGCATCATCGATGCCTCCTGCGACATCGACAAGGCCGCCATCAAGATCGCGCACGGCAAGCTGCTCAACGCCGGCCAGACCTGCATCGCGCCCGACTATGTGCTGCTGCCCCGGGGCAGCGAAACGGCGTTCGGCGAGGCTTTTGCCCGCGCCGTGGCAACCCTGTTTCCGACCATCACCGGCAACCCCGACTACGCGGCCATCATCAGCCCGCGCCACCTGGAGCGGCTGCAGGCGCTGCTGGCGCAGGCCGAAGGCGAGGGCGCGCGGCTGCAGACCATAGCCCCAGGTGCCGCCGGCGTGGGGGCGGCATCACGCCAGATGGCACCGGTGCTGGTGTTCGATGCCCCCGCCGGCTCGAAATTGCTCAGCGAGGAAATCTTCGGCCCCATACTGCCGGTGATTCCCTACACGGCCATCGATGAAGCGATCCGCTACATCAACGCCAGGCCGCGGCCGCTGGCGCTGTACTGGTTCGGCACCGACACCGGCTCGCGCGACCATGTGCTGGCCAACACGGTGAGCGGCGGCGTGACGGTGAACGACACGCTGATGCACATCGCCCATGAAAACCTGCCCTTTGGCGGCGTGGGTGAAAGCGGCTGGGGCTCTTATCACGGCGAAGCGGGGTTTCTGCGCCTCTCGCAGCAAAAGCCGGTGATGGTGCAGTCCAAATGGGCGCGGGGGGATTTGTTTTACCCGCCGTATGGCAAGCGCTTTGAGCAGGTCATGGGATTGCTCAAGCGATTGATTTGAGTTTGGCTAACGCGTGGCCCCAAACACCTGAACCCAGTAAATTCCCTGGCTGCTCTGCTTGTTCACCACAAAGGCGGAGCCCATCTCGCTGAAAGCCGGCGACATGATGTTGGCGCAATGGCCGGGGCTGTTGATCCAGCCGCGTACCGCCGCATCGGCGCTGAGTTGGCCGGCGGCGATGTTTTCGCCGATGGCGTGCCAGGGGTAGCCGGCACGCGTGGCGCGGCCATCCACCGTGCTGCCGTCGCGGCCGGTGTGGCTGAAGTAGTTGTTGCGTGCCATGTCGGCGGCATGCATGTTGGCGATTTCGTACAGCGTGGCGTTGAGCCGCAGCGGCGGCGCCGGTGCGAAGGCCTTGTCGCCGCAGTGCTGCGGCCTTGAGCGCGCCTCATTGACGAGCGCCAGCACCCGGGCCTGCACCTCGTCAGCTTCTGCTGCGGCGGGCGGCGCAAAGGGTTCGGCCAGCACCACCCAGGTTTGCGTGCCGCGCTGGTGGAAGCCCGCTTCCTGCAGTTCCGCTTGCAGGGCCGCGCCGCAGGTGCTTCCCAATGCTTTCCGTGTCAGTGCCGCCGTTCCTGTGGAACCCCGCACGGTGATCACCACGGTGCGCAGTGCGCGGTAGTCCGCAGCGTGGAGTGCGGCTTCGAGCTTGCGGCCGCCGGCGACCAGCGCCGCGGCGCGCGACAGTGCGGCGTCTTCGCGCAGCGGGGCGGCTGGCCGGCTGCCTTTGCCGCAACCCTGCTGGCGCACTGAGTTCAGCGCGCGCAGCAGCGGTGGATGGTCCTGCGCTTGCGCCAAGCCGGTGGCGCCCAGGAGTGCGGCCAGCGCCGCCCAGCGCGTTATATGCGGCCATCCGCCTTGTGCTCTTGCCCGCTTGCTGAAGAAATGCATGGCCCATGATAGCCAGCCGTACCGTGGATGCTGCGACTGTTTCTGGGCCTGGCCATAGTGCCAGGTTGATGTTCGCGCAGCCAAAGCCGATAAGATATTTTTTTAAACCCCGAACCCTTTTGGCAAAAGCAGGCCTCTTTGTCAGCATCACAACAGCCAAGGAGTTCCCGATGTTTTTCCTGCAACGAAACCTTCCCGCCTGGGAGCGGGCCCTGCGCCTGGGCGGAGCGCTGCTGTTGGCTTGCGCCGGCCTGCTGTGGCTGCCGGCCGGCTGGCCCGTGGCGCTTGCGCTTGGCGGTGCGCTGATGATGGGCCTGACGGGCATCATCGGTTTTTGCCCCGCCTGCGCCCTCGTGGGCCGCAGGCCCGTGGCCAAAGGCAAGCCATGAAAGCAAGCGCCCAACTGGTCGATGCCGCACGGGGCGGCGATACGCAAGCCATCGCCCAGCTGCTCACGCAATGCCAGCCCGACCTGAAACGGTTCGCCCGCCGCACCTGTTCCACGGCCGAGGATGCGGAAGATGCGGTGCAGGCCGCGCTGTGGCAGCTATACCGCAAGATAGGTGCGTTGCGCACGGCGGCGACTTTCGCTGTCTGGCTGTTTCGCATTGTCGAGCGCGAATGCTTTCGCCTGTTTCGCGGCCGCAAAGGCGCGCAGGTCGACGATGGCGCCGATGTCCAGGCTGTCGCCGCGCCGTCGCTGCCGCTGGACCTGCGGCTGGATTTGAGCCGGGCCATCGCAGCCTTGCCCGAAGCCTACCGTGAGGTGCTGCTTTTGCGCGACGTGGATGAGCTCACTGCCCCCGAGGTGGCCCGGCAGCTGGGCCTGAGCGTGGACGCAGTGAAAAGCCGGTTGCATCGGGCGCGCGCCATGGTGCGCGAGCGCCTCATGGCCAGCGGCTACTGGAGCAAGGACGGTGCAACGGAGGGCCTGTCATGAGCGCGGGTTACCAGTCTCCCCGGGATCTGCAACTGGCACCCGCCCTGGTACGGCTGGCGCCCACCGAAGCCCAGGCTTTCCTGGCTTACGACCATGCGGCCAAGCGCGAGGGCGGCTACCTGGAGCCCCGTGTGCGCGAATTGGTCTCGCTGGCGGTGGCGCTCACCACGCAGTGCGGCTATTGCCTCGACGTGCATACGCGGGCGGCGAAGCGGCTGGGCGTGACGCGCGAGGAACTGGCCGAGGTGGTGTTCGTCGCCGCGGCCGTGCGCGCGGGCGCCAGCGTGGGCCACGGCCTGCTGGCCCTGCGCCTGTTTGATGAAGGGGAGAACCAGGGGCAGAAGGTACCGTCCGGCGGCGATGGAAGGGATGGGCAAGCGCCTTAGTCCACCCTTAGAATGGCCCCCAAAATAACTGGAGGGGTGAGCCATGCCTTTTGTCGGATTGGGATTGCATTTCTTTGTGGCGGTGTTTTTCGCCGTCCACGCCCTGCGCAGCGGCCAGCAGCTTTACTGGCTGATCATCCTGTTCTCCTTCCCGCTGCTGGGCAGCATCGTCTACTTCCTGGCGATCTACCTGCCGGACTCGCGGCTGGAACGCGGCGCGCGCCAGGTGGTGGCCGCCGCCGCGAAGACGCTCAATCCCACACGGGAACTCAAAGAAGCGTATGCCGCCTTCGACTACACCCCGACCGCGCAAAACCAGATGCGGCTGGCCGCCGCGCTGCTGGAGGCCGGCCAGGCGCTGGAAGCCGCTCAAAGTTACGACGCCTGCCTCAAGGGCCCGTTCGCGTCCGACCTTGAAATCAGGCTGGGTGCGTCGCGTGCCTATTTCGCCTGCGAGCGCTACGCCGAGGCCGTCACCCACCTGGAGTTCATCCGTCAAACCGATGCCGGCTTCCGGGCCGAACAGGTAGCCTTGATGCTGGCCCAGGCTCTCGCAGGCGCGGGCAGGAGCGCCGAGGCAAGGGCGGAATTCGAATCGGCGGTAGAGCGTTTCGGCAGCTTTGAAAGCCGCGCCGAATACGCCATCTGGGCCGCGAGCACCGGTGACACCGCTACCAGCGGGCGCCTGCAGGTGGAACTGCAGCGCTCCATGGACCGCTGGAACAGGCATACCCGCGAACTCAACAAGCCCTTGCTGCGCCGCCTGAATGCGGCATTTGAGAGGCGCTGACAGGGCGCCTCCGCCCCGGCTATTGCCAGCCTCCATCGCATGCGCCTGGGCCGCCCCTCATTCAAAGTCCGACTGCTGGTGATGCTGGCGGTTGTTCCGCTCATCACCTGGTTCGCGGTCAAGCCGGTGCGGGTGGTTGAGCCCCGGCTGGCGGGTGTGCACTGCGTGAGCGCGACGGTCTGCATTGACGACCTCGCGCGGGTGGAAGAGGCCGCAGGCCTGTACGCTGAAGCCATGGCATTCGTGCCAGATCTGCTGGGCTCGTTCAAAGGCAGGCCACGCGTGATCTTTTGCGCGACGCAAGCCTGCGCCGATGCGTTCGGCCTTGATGCGCGCGCGGCGGTCACTGTGGGCACGATGGGCACGGTGATAGGCCCGCGCGCCTGGGCGTCTTTTTTTGTGCGCCATGAGCTGATCCATTACGCGCAGGCCGAGCGCCTGGGCACCTTGCGCCTGCTGTTCAAGCCGCAGTGGTTTGTGGAAGGCATGGCTTATGCGCTCAGCCAGGACCCTCGCGAGCCGCTGACTGAACCCTTTGAGAGCCAGCGCCGGCGCTTTCGGGCCTGGTATGCCGCCGTTGGAAAGCAAGGGCTTTGGCAAGCGGCCCGGGACCTTTAAGCCCTGATGGCTACTTCTGGAAATGGCTGGGCGGCTGCCCCATCGCCGCCTTGAACATCGCGGTGAACGCGCTGTCGCTCGCATAGCCGCTGGCCGCCGCCACCGTGCTGACCGACAGCCCGCGCGTAAGCAGGGGCAGGGCATGGGCGAGGATGGCCTGCTGGCGCCACTGCTGGTAGCTCAGGCCCAGCTCGTCGCGAAACAGCCTGGCCACCGTGCGCTCGCTGGCGCCGGTGTCTGCCGCCCATTCGGCCAGCGTGGCCCGCTCTGAGGGCGCGCGCAGCACGGCTTCGCACAGGGCGCGCAGCCGCTTGTCGCCCGTTTGCGGATGCGGCATGGGCACGCCCAGCGCCTGGATGTCGGCATGCGTGAGTTCGTCCAGCACCAGGCCGCTGAGGAGCTGCTCGCGGGAGGGGGCCAGTGGGTTCCCTGGCGAGGCCGCGTCCAGCGCGCTGATCGACTCGCGCAGCAGCGGCGACACCACCAGCACGCGGCAGCCGCTCCAGCCCTTGGGCGTGGCGCTGGCGTCGATATACAGCGTGCGGAATTCGGCGGCTTCCAGCACGGTGATGTGGTGCAGCGCGCCGGGCGCGATCCAGACCGCGCGCGAGGGCGGCACGATGTAGGTGATTTCGCCGCCCGCGCCGTCGCTTTCGGCCGTGACCTGCACCACGCCGGTGGCGCAGTAGGCCAGTTGCGCCCAGGCATGGGAATGCGGCTCGAAGTGGGTGTCGGCCGGCATGGAGCGGGCGCGTACGCGCACCGGCCGCTTCGGGCTGGGTGTGAAGCTGTCGGTGTCGCCCACCGGCATCAGGCGAAGAGCGGTGTTACGCGGCATGGCGAATCACGATCCGGGAGACTAGGATGGCTTGGAAGGTTTTGTCTGAAATTCGATGAATCATGGCTATTTGTCGCATTTCAGCAGGCAAGGCCAATACTACGATAGCGCCATGAATACTTCAAGCACAGCGGCCACGCCCGCCGGCAACGCGACGTCACTCAAACAGGACGCCAGCGTGATCGGCCTGGTCGGCACCGCCCACCTGATCAGCCACTTCAGCCAGCTGCTGCTGGCGCCGCTCTTTCCCTGGCTCAAGGAAGCCTTCAACGTCAGTTACGCCGAGCTCGGCTTCCTGATGACCATCTTCTTCGTCGTGTCCTGCGCGGTGCAGGCCTTGTCGGGTTTTGTGGTCGACCGCTTCGGCCCGCGACCCATCCTGTTCGGCGGCCTGACGCTGCTAGGCCTGGCGGCTTTTGGGTACTCCATCAGCACCAGCTACTGGATGATGGCCGGCTTTGCCGTCATCGCCGGCATTGGCAACGGCGTGTTCCACCCGGTCGACTACACGCTGCTCAACCGCAAGGTCAGCGCGCCGCGCCTGGGCCATGCCTACAGCGTGCACGGCATCACCGGCAGCCTGGGCTGGGCGCTGGCGCCGGCCATGCTGGTGCCGCTGACCTTCGCGTTTTCCTGGCGCGCCGCGCTGGCCTGCGCGGGCGTGCTGGCTTTCGTGGTGCTGGCGGTCTTGGTCGCCAACCGCGACAAGCTCACACTGACCGAGACGGCGCCGGCCAAGGGTGCGCCCGCAGCCGACGGTTCGCTGGGCTTTTTGAAGATACCCGCGGTGTGGATGTGTTTTGCCTTTTTCTTCTGGTACGCGATTGTGCTCAGCGTGGTGCAGGCCTTCGCGCCCGAAGCCGCGCGCCACCTGCACGAGGTGCCGCTGCCGCTGGTCGCGATGTGCCTGACAATCTACATGGTCTGCAGCGCCGGCGGCATGGTGTTCGGCGGTTTCCTCGCGTCGGACCCAGCGCGCTGCGAGCGCATCGTGGGCGTGGGCTTTGGCGTGGCGGCCGTGTTCGCGCTGCTGCTGGCCCTGGGCAGCTACCCGGCCTGGGTGGTGCCTGTGCTGTTCGGCATCATGGGTTTTGCCTCGGGTATTGCCGGGCCGTCGCGCGACCTGCTGGTCAAGCGCTCGACGCCCGAAAATGCCTCGGGCCGGGTTTACGGCGTGGTCTACGCGGGCCTGGACATAGGCCAGGCGGTTTCGCCCCTGATCTTCGGCGCGATGATGGACCACGGCCAGTACCGCGGCGTGCTGCTGGGCCTGGCACTGATGCAGGCCGTGCTGATTGCCAGCGCCTTCAATGTGCGGCGTGTGCGCCGCACGGCGCTGCCGGCGGCGGGGCAGGTACCGGCCTGAATCCCGGGCCCTGGCAAGGGGCCCGTGTGCGCAACAGCAACGGTTTTTTGCTGGACTGGCGCGCGCCCATGGGCTGTGAGTGCAATTTGGCAAGGCCCGTCCTATACTGATTTGCATGACCCTCTACAGGCGTGTGACCAAGTTTCAGACCCGCGTCTTGCTCGCCGCGGGCGTGTTGCTGCCCGTGCTGGCCGCCGCGCAGGTCGCGCCGCTGAAGTACGAATTGACCGGTGACCTGGGCGGCGCCGTCTACGGCACCCAGAGCGTGATCCGCAGCAAGGGCAATGAGACCCGTTTGCTGCCTTATGGCTTTTTTGACTACGGGCGCCTGGCCGTGCGCGTGGACACCCTGAGCCTTAAAACCGTGCAGTTCGGCTACGGCTACCTGGAGCTTGCCGGCCGTGTCAGCCAGGACGGCTGGCGCGCCGACACCGCCGCGCTGTCGGGCCTCAAAGACCGCAAGACACCGATCCCGCTGGGCATAGGCACTTTCCAGGAAACGCCTTACGGCGCCTTGTTCCTGAATGCCTTTGTCGATGCCAACAAGTCGCACGGCAGCCTGCTGGAAGCCACTTATGCGGCCGAGTTCAAGGTGGGAGGCTGGTCTTTCTACCCGCAGGTGGGGCTGGAATACAGCAACGCCAAATACAACAACTACCTTTATGGCGTCAGCGCGGCGGAGTCCGCCGCCAGCGGGTTTGCCGTCTACAACGCCGGTGCTTCCACGGCTCCCGTGCTGGGCCTGGGCGTTGACGTGCCGTTGGGCGATCCCTGGACGCTGACCATGCAGGTGCGCCGCAAATGGCTGGATTCCTCGGTGCGCAACAGCCCGCTGATCAGCCGCCGCACGCAGGACACTGGCTTTATCGCCGTGTCTTATCGCTTTAGATAGGCGGGCTTCAGACCGCGGATTTGTGCCGCGCGATACAAGTGTCCAGCACCTCGCCGCTTTCTCGTTGCCACCAGTTGCCGGTCGAAAAAATCTCCACCTCGCTATAGCCCGCGAAGCCCTGGGCTTCCACCCATCCGCGAATCTTCGGGATGTCGATCACGCCGTCGCCCATCATGCCTCGGTCGTTGAGCAAATCGGTGGTCGGCGTCAGCCAGTCGCAGACGTGGAAAGCCAGCAAGCGCTGCTTGCCGGCGCGCTGGATCTGCGCCTCAAGCTTTGGGTCCCACCACACGTGGTAGACATCCACCGCCACGCCGAGCGCGCCTGATTTGGCAGGGTCCAGCGCATCGCATATATCGAGCGCATGTTCCATGGTGTTGATGCAGGCACGGTCGGCGGCATACATGGGGTGCAGCGGCTCGATGGCCAGAGGCATGCCTGCGGTGCGCGCGTAGTCGAGCAGGGCGGCGATGCCGTCATGCACCTGGTTACGCGACAGCGCGATGTCTTTGTGTGCCGCTTTGCCGGCCAGCGCGCCCGGCAGGCCGCCCACCACCAGCACCAGGCAGGCGGCGTTCAATTCACAGGCCTCGTCAACGGCGCGGCGGTTGTCGTCATGCGCGGCTTTGAGTCCCGCTGCGTCGGCCGCGGGAAACATACCGCCGCGGCAGTAGCCGGAGAGCTGCAGCCCGTGCGCTTTGACCCGCTTTGAGATGGCCGGCAGGCCGGCGGCGGCCACCTGGTCGCGCCAGGGCGAGATAGCGCGTATGCCGCGCGCCGCGCAGGCGTCGAGGATGTCGGTCAGCGGCTGCTCGACGCCGCGGCTCCTGCGCACGGTCGCGGTGTTGATGGAGAGCCAGCGGTGGTCTTGGGAAAAATCTCTCATGGGTGGCAGTTTCAATCGGGTCAGTGGGAAGGCGGCGCGGTGTTGCGCCGGCGCAGTTCGCGGATGATCGCCGCGTTGTCGAGCTCGCCGTCACCGGCGGCGACGGCCGCGCGCAGCAGCGCCGCATGGGCTTCGGACAGCGGCAGTTCTTGCCCGGCGGCTGCGGCGCTTTCTATCATCAGCGTGAGGTCTTTCAAGTGCTGGCGTATGCGCGACTGCGGCGCGAAGTCGCCATCCACCATCATCCGGCCCTTGGCCTGGGCCGCGCCGGACGTCGCCGGGCTGGCCAGCACCAGCGCCAGGAATTGTTCGGGCGCGATACCCAGGCTTTCGGCAAAGACCATCCCTTCGGCCAGCGCCGCGCGGTTCAGGCCCAGCACCAGGTTGGTGGCCAGCTTGGCCCTGGCCCCCATGCCGGCACCGCCCACGTGCATGCGCTGGCCGGCCATGGCGGCCAGCACGGCTTCATACTGCTGCAGAGCGTGGGCGTCGCCGCCCAGCAGCAGGGTGGCTTCGCCCGCGGCGATCTGCTGGCTGGAGCCCGACAGCGGCGCCTCGATGAAAGCAATGCCGCGCGCTGCCAGGCGAGCGGCCAGCGCCTGGAGTTCATGCGGTGTGCCGGTGGAGCAATCGATGATGCAGCGAACGCCGGGGACGGACAGCAATCCGCCAGGTCCTTCGACCACGCTGAGCACATCGGCGGTATCGAACACGGCCAGCACCACGCAGGAGGCCGCGCCGGCGACTTCGGCCAGAGATGCGGCGGGGCGTCCTCCCTGGCCCGCCAGCGCGGCACGCGCCTCTTCACGCAGGTCAAAGCCCGTGACCTCAAAGCCGGCGGCGGCCAGGCGCCGCGCCAGTGCCGAACCGACCAGGCCCAGGCCGACAACGCCTATGGAGTTTTCCTTTGCCATGGATTCACGCCGCGAGCGACGCGCCTCCGCAAATCTGGATGTCCTGGCCGGTGATGGCAGCGGCATCGGATGAGAGCAAAAACGCGACCAGCGCGGCGATCTCTCCGGGCTGGATCAACCGGCCCAGGGGCGGCAGCTTGGGCGGGGTGGTGGCGCGCGCCGGGTCCGTGAGCATGGCGGTTTCGGTGGCAGCCGGCGACACGACATTGACGGTCACGCCCGCAGCCGCGGTTTCCGCGGCCCAACTGCGCGCCAGGGCCACCAGCGCCGCCTTGGTGGCCGCATACTGGCTGCGACCGGCCATGCCGCGCGCCACACGGCTGCCGACCAGCACCACGCGGCCTGCGCCTGCCTGCGCCATGACGGGAACCACGATGTTGGCGATGCGCGTGACGGCATCGACATGCAGCTGCCACATCAGCTGCGAATCTTCGTTGGACAGTTCACCCAGCCGGCCCACGCGCAGCACGCCGGCCGCGTGGACCAGTGCCTGCACGGGGCCTGCCGAGCGCAGGGCGCGTTCCGTGGCCTCAACCTCGCACAGGTTGACCTCGGTGGACGAAAACGCCGGGTGCACGATGCGCGCGGGCGCGACGTCCAGGCCAATCACGTCCCAGCCCTGGTCCAGCAGCGCCTGCGCGATGGCCAGCCCTATGCCCGAGCTGCTGCCCGTCACGAGTGCGCGTTTGACGTCTTCATTGGCCATGGCAGCTTGCCTTATTCGACACGGATATTCCCGTCCGTGATGATTTTCTGCGATCGCGCCATGTCGGCGGCCTGGAATTTCGCGAAATCTTCCGGCGTGCCGGGCGTCAGCACCAGTCCTTGCTGGATCAGCTTGTCGCGCATGTCACCCGCGAGCGCCTTGGTCGTCTCTGCATTGAGCTTGTGCGCGATCTCGGCCGGTAGTTTGGCCGGCGCCCACAGGCCGTACCAGCTGTAGAACTCAAAGCCCGGAATCGTTTCGGCTACCGTCGGCACATCGGGCAGGCTGGGCGCGCGCTTGTCGCCGGTGACCGCGACGACGCGCAACATGCCGCTCTTGTGGTACTGCAGCGAGCCGAGGATGGGGTCGATGAAGCCGTCGATCTGGCCGCCTATCAAATCCTGGAAGGCGGGCGCCGTGCCCTTGTAAGGCACCACGGTGTATTCGATGCCGCCGGCACGCTTGAGCAGCTCGGTCGAAAGATGTCCCGCCGAGCCTATGGAGCCGACCGCGAAAGTCATTTTTCCGGGATTGGCCTTGGCATAAGCCAGCAGCGATTTCACGTCGGTGATGGGCAGGTTCTTGTTGATGGCCACCGACAACGGCGCCTTGGCGACCAGCGAGATGGGCGTGAAGTCCTTGACCACGCCATAGGGCACGGACTTCATGGTCATGGGTGCGGTGGTGAAGGTGGAGGCGTTGAAGAGCAGGGTGTAGCCGTCCGCCGGTGCCTGTGCCACGACGCCGGCGCCTATGGTGCCGTTGCCGCCCGCACGGTTTTCCACCACAAAGGGCTGGCCCAGCTGTTCGCTGAGTTTTTGCGCGAGCTGCCGGCCCACCGCGTCCAGCGTGCCGCCGGGCGGGAAGGGGATGATGACCTTGACCGGGCGGTTTGGATAGGCCTGTGCGAAGGCGCCAAAGGCCATGGCTGTGAGGCAGGCTGCCAGGCTGGCTTTGAGGAAGGTGCGTGTTTTCATGCTTGTCTCCAGATGATTTATTGATGAGTGATCCGGCAGGAATGTGGCAACGGTGTGGACGGTCACTCCACTCCGTGCAGCGCGAGCAATGTCTTCATGCGTTGCACTGCCAGCTCAGGCTGCTCCAGCAGGTTGGCCGCATCGGCCAGGCGGAACAGCTCCGCGAAATGCTGCAGCGAACGCGTGCTCTGCTGCCCTCCCACCATCGTGAAATGCTTCTGGTGGCCGTTGAGCCAGGCCATGAAGACCACGCCGGTTTTGTAAAAGCGCGTGGGCGCGGCAAAGATGTGGCGCGACAGCGGCACCGTGGGGCCCAGGATGGCGTGGAATTTTTCCAAGTGGCCCTGCGCCAGTTCGCCGAGTGCGGCGCTGGCGGCCGGTGCGATGGCGTCGAAGATGCCCAGCAATGCATCGCTCTGGCCGTGCGTTATTTCCTTGCCGAAACCGTCGCCGGCAATCAGCTCGGCGTAGTTGAAATCGTCGCCGGTGTACATGCGCACGCCGGCCGGTAGCCTGCGGCGCATGGCAATTTCCTTGTCCTTGTCGAGCAGCGAGATCTTGATGCCGTCAACCTTGCCGGCATGGGCATTGATGATGCCCAGCGCCGTATCCATGGCGCGGTCGGCATCGGGGCTGCCCCAGTAACCCGCAAGCGCCGGGTCGAACATGTCGCCCAGCCAGTGCAGCACCACGGGCTGCCTGGCCTGGCTCAGGATGCGGTCGTAGACGCGCTCGTAGTCGGCCGGGCTTTTGGCCACGCGGGCCAGTGCGCGCGAGGCCATCACGATGAGCTTGCCGCCGAGTTTTTCAATGGCCGCCATCTGCTCTTCATAGCCGGCAATGACTTCGTCGACCGTCTTGACGTTTTCCAGCACCAGGTGGTCGGTGCCGCAACCGGAGGCGACGAGCGCACCCGGCATGTCTTTGGCCGCATCCAGCGAGCGGCGTATCAGCTCCAGCGAGGTCGGCCAGTCCAGGCCCATGCCGCGCTGCGCCGTGTCCATGGCTTCGGCCACGCCCAGGCCCAGCGACCACAGGTGGCGGCGGTAGGCGATGGTGGTGTCCCAGTCGATGGCGCAGGCCAGCCACGGGTCCACCGCCGCCAGCGGGTCGGCCACCACGTGTGCGGCGGAATAGGCGATGCGGTTGAACTTCAGTCCTGCAGCGGGTTTGACGGGTGTGCTGCCGCGCAGCGTGTAAGGCTTGAGGCCGCCGCTATCACCGGCATTGGGCAAGGTCAGTGTCAGTGCCATGGGATGCTCCTCAAACCTTCAGCGGCGGCACGTCGATCCAGCGCCGCTCTTTCCAGCTTTGCAGGGCCGCCTCGACCAGCTGCACGCCCTTGGCGCCTTCGGGCAGCGTCCATTTGTAGGGCTCGTTTTCGACCACATGGCGTATGAAGTGTTCCCACTGGATCTTGAAGCCGTTGTCGTAGGTCTGCGAGTCCGGCACTTCCTGCCACTGGTCGAAGAAGTTCATGGTCTGCTTCTCGTCGGGGTTCCACACCGGGCGCGGCGTGGTCACGCGCGACTGGGCGCGGCAGCTCGACAGGCCCGCCACGGCCGAGCCGTGCGTGCCGTCCACATGGAAGGTGACCAGGTCGTCGCGGCGCACGCGGGTGGCCCAGGACATGTTCATCTGCGCAATGACGGGCTCGCCGTTGTGGCCTGTGAGTTCCGCCGTAGCGTATGCGGCGTCGTCGGCGGTGGCCTTGTAAGGCTTGCCGGCTTCGTCCCAGCGCTCGGGAATGTGGGTGGCGCCTATGCAGGAAACGGACTTGACCTCGCCGAACAGGTTGTCCAGCACATAGCGCCAGTGGCACATCATGTCCAGGATCATGCCGCCGCCGTCTTCGCTGCGGTAATTCCATGAGGGGCGCTGGATGGGCTGCAGGTCGCCTTCGAACACCCAGTAGCCAAACTCGAGCCGCACCGACAGCATCTTGCCGAAGAAGCCGGCGCGGCGCAGCATGTCGAGCTTGCGCAGGCCGGGCAGGAAGAGCTTGTCCTGCACGGCGCCGTGTTTCAGGCCGGACTTTTCAGCCAGGCGGGCGATTTCGACAGCCTCATTGAGATTGGTGGCGATCGGCTTTTCGCAGTACACGTGCTTGCCGGCGCGGATGGCTTTGGCCAGCAGGGTGGGGCGCATCTGCGTGGTGCCGGCATCAAAGAAGATGGTGTCGTCCTTGTTCTTCAGCGCCTCGTCAAGGTCGGTGCCCCAGCGCGCGAGGCCGTGAGCCTTGGCCAGGGCCTCAATCTTCTCGGCATTGCGGCCTATCAGGATGGGGTCGGGCATGACCTTGTCGCCGTTGGAAAGCGTTACGCCGCCTTGCTTGCGGATCGCGACGATGGAGCGGATCAGATGCTGGTTCATGCCCATGCGTCCGGTGACGCCGTGCATGATGAGTCCTAGTCGTTGGGTGGCCATGGGGTCCTTCTCTCTTTGGCTTGGGGGTGGCTGGGTTGCTTGGGGTAATGCGGCGGCCGCACCCTGGTCCTGCCAGGGGTCTTCAAGGGGTGCGGAAACGCTGCGGGGAAACTTGCCGGGTGTTACTGGGTGGGCTGCAGTCCGGCGGCCTTGACCAGCACGGCATTGCTCTTGATTTCATCCTTGATGTAGGCGTCGAACTGCTCGGGCGGGAGCGTCCATGCATCGGCGCCCAGGGCGGCGAAGCGTTCCTTGACTTCGGGCGTGTTCAGGGCTTTGACGACTTCGTCGTGCAGGCGATTGACGATGTCGCGCGGCGTCTTGCCCGGAGCCATCATGCCGATCCAGAAGTTGAACTCCGAACCCGGAACGCCCGCTTCCGCTGTAGTGGGCACCTGGGGCAGGGCGCTGGCGCGTTTGGGCGAGCCGACCGCGAGGGCGACGAGCTGGCCGTTCTTGATCTGGCCTATCACCGGCGCGATGGGCGAGAAGTAGTAATCGACGCGGCCGGACATCACTTCCGTCACCGCCTCGCCGGAGCCCTTGAAGGGAATGTTGGTGGCTTCGATTTTGGCGGCGAGCTTGAATTTCTCGGCATTCAGGTGGGTGGCGCTGCCCTGGCCGGCCGATGCGAAGTTCATGCTGCCGGGCTTGGCGCGCGCGGCAGCCAGCAGTTCCTGCAGCGTCTTGATGTTTTTGGCGGGCGACATCACCAGCACATTGGGTGTGCTGGAGATCGGCGTCACGCCCGCGAAGTCGCCTACGGTATCGAAGGGCAGCTTGGTGAACGTCGAGGGGCTGACCGTGTGCGAGGACGAGTGGATCATGATGGTGTAGCCGTCCGGCGCGGCCGTGGCCACGGCCTGCTGGCCTATGGTGCCGCTGGCCCCGCCGCGGTTGTCGATCACCAGTGCCTGGCCCATGCTCTGGCTCATCTTGTCGGTGATGGCGCGGGCAATGATGTCGGTGGTGCTGCCCGCGGCAAAAGGCACGATGACACGGATGGGCTTGTTGGGATAAGAGCCCTGGGCGCTGGCCACGAGGGGCGACAGTGCTGCCAGGCAGGTGAGGCCGGCCAGTGCGGCACGACGTGTGAACTTCATGTGCTTTGTCTCCTGAAAAGGGGTCACTGAAGGGCTTTGCAAGACCCGTCGATGCCGCCGGTGTTGTGGGATGCCGGAACGCAGTTTACGCTTAATTCACCAGTAAGTGAATTAAAATTGTAAAAAATGGCCTTACCACCGGATCAACGGCGATCGGGATCAATTTCCAGGATCAGTTTCTAAGGACGTACCCCAGGATGACCTCGCACATGTGCGAGAGCCGCTCGTGGCGTGCCTTGGGGGCCATCAGGTCGCGCCCGAAGATGGCCGACAGCGTGTGGTTGTTCGACAGGTAGAAATACGACATCCCGGCGATGGACACATACAGCTGCACCGGGTCGATGCCGCCGCGGAACAGCCCGTCCGCGCGCCCGCGCTCGAGGATTTCCGCCAGGGTCTGGACCAGCGGTGAGTTCATTTCCTGTACGCGGCTGGACATGGCCAGGTGCCGGCCCAGGTGCAGGTTTTCACTGTTAAGAAGGGTCAGGAACTCGGGGTGGGCGAGGTAATACTCCCAGGTGAACTCGGTGAGGCGGCGTATGGCCTGCGCCGGGTCCATGTCGCGCAGGTGCAGCTCCGTCTCCGCCGCGCGGATGTCGGCATAAGCGTTTTCCAGTACCGCCAGGAAGAGCTCGTCCTTGCTCTTGAAGTAGTAGTAGATCAGGCGCTTGTTGACGTCCGCGCGCTCGGCGATACGGTCCACGCGCGCGCCGCCCAGGCCGTGCTGCGCGAACTCGTCGCGGGCGGCCGCCAGGATGGCCAGTTGGGAGCGGTCGGCATCGCGCGAGCGGGGTTCGGCGGGCTTTGTTTTGAGGGGCGGCATGAGGAGAATTTAACCGTTTGGTGAATTAAAGCAAGAAATCCGCGGTGCGAGCACTCCGGGGCGCTCCAGGATGCACACAGGGAGGAAGGGTACCTCCATAATTGGGCAGGTACCGGCCGTTCGCGCCGGCCCCCCTGGCAAAGGAGATGGCCATGAGCAATTCAGACACACCGAAAGACGGCGACTTCGCAAACTGGATAGACCAGAAAGCCGAGGCGCTCAAATTCCAGCTGGGTGAAAAATTCCCGGTGCCGCCGCCTGAACTGCATTCTCCCTCGGTGCATGTGGAGACCGGCCGGCAGAAACTCGAAGAGGTGCTGCTCGAACACGAGCAGCCCACGGAGGAGTTTCTCGAGGAACTGCGAGCCCTGGAAGGGGCGCCGCCTTTAAGCGACGAAGAGCTGGCGCGGCAAGCCCTGGAGGCCGGCGGTGGCGACGGTGACGCGGCCACGCCAGAATAATTGGCCCACCCCCGTCCAGGCTCATTGCGTGTAGCCTGTTCCCCCCTCAAGGGGGCGGCGCCTGCGGCCCGGCAAAGCCGAAAAATTGATGTACCCCTATCGGGCTCACTTCGTGTAGCCCTTTTCCCCTTGCAGGGGACGGCGCCTGCGGCCCGGCAAAGCCGGTTCCGCGGCTCCAACTTGATTGAAGAGCGCCACATTCGGTCGCTGCGCTTGTGCGCAATCCAGCGGCACAATAGCCGAATGACATCTCAACTTGCCGGCCATCTCCTTGTCGATTGCCTTCTGGCCCAGGGCGTTACCCACGCATTCGGTGTTCCCGGTGAAAGCTACCTCGCGGTGCTCGACGGCCTGCATGCGCGCCAGGACAAGATCCGGTTCGTCACCTGCCGGCAGGAGGGCGGCGCGGCTTTTATGGCCGAGGCCCACGGCAAGCTGACCGGCCGGCCGGGCGTGTGCATGGTCACGCGCGGGCCGGGCGCCACCAACGCCTCCATCGGCGTGCACACGGCCTTCCAGGACTCCACGCCCATGGTGCTGCTGGTGGGCGACGTGGCCAGCGATTGCCGCGACCGCGAGGCCTTCCAGGAGGTGGACTACTTCAACTTCTTCGGGCCCAGCACCAAAGGTTTTGCCAAGCGCGTGGAGCGCATCGACGAAGCCGACCGCATTCCCGAATACGTGGCACGCGCCTTCGCCACCGCGATGAACGGCCGCCCCGGCCCGGTGGTGCTGGTGCTGCCTGAAGACATGCTGACCCGCATGACGGCCGCGCAGCCGCTGCCGCGCGTGGAGGCGGTGCAGGCCTGGAGCGACCCGGGCTCGCTGCGCACGCTGCGCGAGATGCTGCTGAAGTCCGAGCGGCCGATGATCATCGCGGGCGGCGGAGGCTGGACGCCGCAGTCGGCGCAGGCGCTGCAGCGCTTCGCTGAAAACTGGAAGCTGCCGGTGGGCAATGCCTTCCGCTTCCAGGACACCTTTGACAACCACCACCCGCTTTATGCCGGCGACGTGGGCATAGGCCTGAACCCCAAGCTGGCCGCGCGTGTGAAGGCCAGCGACCTCATCATCGCCATAGGTCCGCGTCTGGGCGAGATGACAACCGGCGGCTACACGCTGCTGCAGGCGCCGCGCCCCACGCAGAAGCTGGTGCACATCCATGCCAGCGCCGAAGAGCTCAACCGCGTCTACCAGGCCGACCTGGCGATCAACGCCACCATGAATGCCGCCGCGCGCTCGCTCGAGGTGCTGACGGCGCCGGTGAGCGTGGCCTGGGAGGCCTGGGCAGCGTCGGCGAACGACGATTACCTGGAGAACCTGAAGCCCACGCCTTCTGCCAACCTGCCGGGCGACATCGACATGCCGGCCATCGTCGGCCTGCTGCAAAAACATTTGCCAGCCGATGCGGTGCTGACCAACGGCGCGGGCAACTTCGCGAGCTGGGTGCACCGTTTCTTCCGGCACCACGGCCTGGTCAAGGGCTACAAGACGCAACTCGCGCCCACGGTGGGCGCCATGGGCTACGGCGTGCCGGCGGGCATCGCGGCGGCGATCACCACGGGCCGTGTGGCCTTCACGATTGCGGGCGACGGTGACTTTTTGATGAACGGGCAGGAACTGGCCACGGCCGTGCAGCACGGCGCCAAGAGCATCATCGTGCTGCTCAACAACGGCATGTACGGCACCATACGCATGCACCAGGAAAGGGAGTACCCGCGGCACGAAAGCGGTTCACGCCTGAACAACCCGGATTTCGCCGGTCTGGCGCGCGCCTACGGTTATGCCGGTGTGCGCATCACGCGCACGGCCGAGTTTGAGGCCGAGCTGCTCGCGGCGCTGGAGCGCAAGGAGGGAACGGTGATAGAAGTGACGCTGGACCCCGAAGTCATCACTACGCGCGGCACGCTCTCGGCCATCACCAACGCGGCCGCCGCGCGCCTGGCCGGCGGTTCCGCTCATTGAATCGCGTCAATTGGGTTCACGCATGAATGTGGTTTTCGACTTCGGCGCAGTGCTGTTCGAGTGGCAACCGGCCGAGCTTTTGCGCACCCACTTCAGCCACCTGACACCCTCGGCCGAAGCGGCCCAGAAGCTTGCGGCCGATATGTTCCACCATGAGGACTGGGTGGCCTTTGACCGCGGTACGCGCGAGTTGCCCGATGTGGTGGCCTCCATGGCGCGGCGGCTGGCCTTGCCGGCCGGCATGCTGCACGGCTTTCTCGCGCCGATTGGCGAGCGGCTGCTGCCCATTCCCACCACTGTGGCCTTGCTGGAACAGTTGCAGCGGCGCCGCGCCAGCCGGGGCGACGTACATCTCTACTACCTCTCCAACATGCCGGCGCCTTTCGCACGCGTGCTGGAAAGCCGGCACGATTTCCTGCGCCATTTTGAAGGTGGCATCTTCTCGGGCGATGTGAAGCTGGCCAAGCCTGACCCGGCGATCTTCGAACTGCTGGCCGAACGCCACGGGCTGCTGCCGGCCGAGACGCTGTTCATCGACGACTCCGCTGCCAATGTCGCGGCGGCCCGGCAACTGGGCTGGCAGGCCATCCATTGCACGTCGCCTGCCGCATTGCCCGCCCAGGTGGCGGCGCTGCTGCCTGGCTGAGCCTGCAGGGCTTCAACGCGCTCCGGCGCTCCAATAAAAAAAGGCCGGGGTGACCCGGCCTTTTTTATGGGGAGGCGGCTTCATGACAAAGCCGCCTTATGCACGAAGGATTACTCCTTGATGTCCACAGCGTAGAAGTTGTGGCGGCCGAACGGGCTGTTCTTGTAGCCGATCACGCTCTTGCGCACGGGCTTGAGCTGCACCGCGTGGGCAATCGTGAACCAGGGAGCCTGTTCCTTGAAGATGACCTGGGCCTGCTGGTAGAGCTTGTTGCGCTCGGCAGGGTTGGTCACGGTCTTGGCTTTCAGGACCAGGTCTTCATAAGGCTGGTAGCAGAACTTGGCGATGTTGGAACCGCTGGCGGACTGGGCCGAAGCGCAGCCGAGCAGGGTGTACATGAAGTTGTCAGGATCACCGTTGTCGCCGGTCCAGCCCAGCATGCCCATCTGGTGTTCGCCGGCCTGCAGGCGCTTGCGGTACTCGCCCCATTCGAAGCTCTTGATCTCGGCGGTCACGCCGACCTTGACGAGGTCAGCCTGCATCAACTCGGCAATGCGCTTGGCATTCGGGTTGTACGGGCGCTGCACGGGCATGGCCCACAGGTCGGTGGTGAAGCCGTTGGGGAAACCGGCCTGGGCCAGCAATTTCTTGGCGGCTTCGGGGTTGTACTCGTCGTCCTTGATGGCGTTGTTGTACGCGGCCATGGTCGGCGGGATCGGGTTCTTGGCGGCAACGCCGGTGCTCAGGTACACGCCCTCGACAATGGCTTTCTTGTTGATCGCCATGTTGATGGCCTTGCGCACGCGCACGTCGTCAAAAGGCTTCTTGGTCGTGTTGTAGGCCATGTAGCCCACGTTCAGGCCGGCCTGCTCGACGATGGTCACGTTGGGGTCCTTGCGGATCGCGTCCAGGTCGGCGGGATTGGGGTAGGGCATGACGTGGCACTCACCCTTTTGCAGCTTGGCCCAGCGGACCGATGCGTCAGGCGTGATCGAGTACACGAGGTCGTCGATCTTGGCCTTGCCGCCCCAGTACTGCGGGAAGGCCTTGTAGCGGATGATCGCGTCTTTCTGGTACTGCACCAGGTAGAAGGGGCCGGTGCCGACCGGGTCCTGGTCGATTTTTTCCGGCGTGCCGGCCTTGAGCATGGCGTCGGCGTATTCCTTGGACTGCACGGCCGCGTAAGGCATGGCCAGGTTGGCCAGGAAAGGCGCTTCAGGCTTGTCCAGCGTGATCTTGACGGTCATGTCGTTGACCTTTTCCACCGACTTCAGCAGCTTGGGCATGCCCATGTCGCTGAAGTAGGAGTGGTTGGGGCTGGTGACCTTGAAGAAGGCGTTGTCTTCTTTCCACTGGCGTTCGAACATGAACAGCACGTCGTCGGCGTTGAAGTCGCGCGTGGGCTTGAAGGCCTTGTTGGAGGCGTGCCATTTCACGCCCTTGCGCAGGTGGAAGGTGTAGGTGAGGCCGTCGGCGGAAATGTCCCATTTTTCGGCCAGGCCGGGGATGACCTTGGTGCCGCCGTATTCGAATTCGACGAGGCGGTTGTAGACGGGTTCGTTGGCATCGAACGAGGTACCCGTGGTGTTGACACCGGGGTAGAAGTTCTCGGGGCTGCCTTCAGAGCAGAACACCAGCGTCTTTGCGGAGACGGGTGAAAGTGCCAGCAGCGCTGGCAGGGCGACGGCGCACAGCAATGCGCGCTTGACCGGGCGTAGCCGGCTTGCACTTGGTTTGGTCTGAATCATTTGACGATCCCTTTGGAGGTTAATGCTGCTTTTGCAGCGGGGGCTTGCGGCCGGATTGCACAACATTTGTGACGTTGAGCGCCCCGGTCATTGGAAAAACGTGGCCTGGAAACATGCAGGGTGTGCACGGTTCTGGGTCACGCAGTGAGAAAATTTTCGGCATAGTGGCACGCAACCTGCCGGTCCGCCACCTCGCGCAGTTGCGGCCTTTCGGCGCGGCAGCGGTCGGTGACATGCGGGCAGCGGGTCGAAAAGACACAGCCGGTGGGCGGGTTCAGCGGCGAGGGCAGCTCGCCCTTGAGCACGATGCGCTGGCGCACGCCGGTGCTGCCCGCCAGGCCCGGCGTGGAGGCCAGCAAGGCCTGGGTATAGGGGTGCAGGGGTTTGTTGAAGAGGGCGTTCTTCTCGCCCTGCTCAACTGCGTGGCCCAGGTACATCACCAGCACATCGTGGGCGATGTGGCGCACCACACCGAGGTCGTGCGAGATGAACAGGTAGGCCAGCCCCATGGACTGCTGCAGGTCGGCCAGCAGGTTCAGCACTTGGGCCTGGATGGAGACGTCCAGTGCCGAGACGGGCTCGTCGGCCACCACCACGGTCGGGTTGAGCATCAGCGCGCGCGCAATCGCGATGCGCTGGCGCTGCCCACCCGAAAACATGTGGGGGTAGCGGTCGTAGTGCTCGGGGCGCAGGCCCACCATGGCCAGCATGGCGCGGGCCTTGGCGGCGCGCTCTTCGGCGTTCAGGCTGGTGTTGATCTCGAGCGGGGCTTCGAGGATGGCGCCGATTTTCTTGCGCGGGTTCAGCGAGCCGTAGGGGTTCTGGAACACCAGCTGCACGGCTTTGCGCAGGCCCTTGCGTTCTTCCTGGGCGCCGTTCACCGCATCGATGCCGGTGATGGTCAACTCGCCACCGGTCGGGGTTTCAATCAGCGAGACCATGCGCGCCAGGGTCGACTTGCCGCAGCCCGACTCGCCGACGACGGCCAGCGTCTTGCCGGCATGGACCGAGAAGGACACGCCGCCGACGGCCTGCAGGTGGTCGGACTTGCGCATGAAACCGCGGCGGATCTCATAGACCTGCCGCAGGTTTTTGGCTTCGACGACGGGGCCGGTTGGCAGCGTGGCCGGGGTGACCGGAGTGGTGATGGCGGCGGTGCTCATTGCGCGGCCTCCATCAGCGGGGTGTCGTGTTCGATATTGGCCTGCCGGCTGGGATCGCCCAGCGGGTAGTGGCAACGCACCATGCCGTCCTTCCAGGCGCGCAGCAGCGGACGCTCGTTGCGCGAATGCTCGGTGGCATAGGCGCAGCGCGGGGCGAACAGGCAGCCCTTGGGCCGGTCGTAGAGGCCGGGCACCATGCCGGGAATGGTCGCCAGGCGCGCACTGCCGTCGCTGCGCTCGGGCAGGGCCGACAGCAGGGCTTCGGTGTAGGGATGCTGGGGCGTGTTGAAGAGGGCGTGGGCGCTTTGCTCTTCCATGATCTGGCCGGCATACATCACCGCGATGCGCTGCGCCATTTCGGACACCACACCCATGTTGTGGGTGATCAGCACCAGGGCCATGCCGCGCTCCTTTTGCAGGCTGCGCAGCAGGTCCAGGATCTGCGCCTGGATGGTCACGTCCAATGCCGTGGTCGGCTCGTCGGCGATCAGCAGGCGCGGGTTGCAGGCGATCGCCATGGCGATCATCACGCGCTGGTTCATGCCGCCGGAGAGCTGGTGCGGATAGGCCTTCAGGCGGGTTTCGGGCGAATTGATGCCGACCTGCTCGAGCAGCTCGATGGCCTTGCGCGTGGCGGCTTTTTTGTCCATGCCGAGGTGCAGGCGCAGGGTTTCGGTGATCTGGAAGCCGATGGTGAAGCAGGGGTTCAGGCTGGTCGTCGGTTCCTGGAAGATCATGGCCACGTCTTTGCCGATGAGCTTGTTACGCTCGCCTTGCGACAGCTTGAGCAGGTCGTGGCCGGCAAAGCGCAGCTTGTCGGCCTTGACGCGGCCGGGGTAGGCCACCAGGCCCATCAGGGCCATCATGGTGACGCTCTTGCCGGAGCCGGATTCGCCGACGATGCCCAGGACTTCGCCTTCCTCGAGCGACAGGCTGATGCCGTCGACGGCGTGCATGACGCCGTTTTGCGAGGGGAACTCGACGGAGAGGTTTTCTATTTCTAGGAGAGCCATATTTAGTTACTCCCCCTTCTCGGCTCACTTCGTGTAGCCGGATCCCCCCTCCGGGGGCAACAGCTGCGGCCCGGCAAAGCCGGTTCCGCGCTGTTACTTGCGAAGAGGTTCATGAGGGGTGTGTGGGTCTTTCTCATCGTTTAAGTTTCGGGTCGAACGCGTCACGCAGTCCGTCGCCCAGCAAATTGAAGGCCAGCACAGTGATCAAAATTGCGAGGCCGGGGAAGGTGACCACCCACCAGGCGCGCAGCACGAATTCGCGGGCATCGGCCAGCATGGTGCCCCATTCGGGGGAAGGCGGCTGCGCGCCCAGGCCCAGGAAGCCGAGGGCGGCCGCGTCCAGGATGGCGGTGGACACACCCAGCGAGGCCTGCACGATCAGCGGCGCCGTGCAGTTGGGCAGGATTTCGCTGAACATCAGGCGGATTCGGCTGGCGCCGCTCATGCGCGCGGCCGTCACGTAGTCGCGCGAGGTCTCGGCGATCACTGCGGCGCGCGTGATGCGCACATAGTGCGGCAGCACCACGATGGCCACGGCCAGCATGGCGTTCATCAGACCGGGGCCGAGGATGGCCACGATCACGATGGCCAGCAGCAGGCTGGGCAGGGTCAGGATGATGTCCATCAGGCGCATCACCGCGATCTCGAAGATGCCGCGGAAAAAGCCCGCGAGCAGGCCCAGCACCGTGCCGACGATGACCGAGAGCGCCACCACGGCCAGGCCTATGACCAGCGACAGGCGGGCGCCGTGCATCAGGCGCGAGAGGATGTCGCGGCCGATGGCATCGGTACCCAGCGGGTAAGTCCAGGAGCCGCCCGCCTGCCAGGCCGGCGGCTTGAGGAAGACTGCGTTGTTGGTGATGTTGGGTGCATGCGGCGCCAGCAGCGGCGCGAACAGCGCGACCAGCAGCACGCCAATGACGATGGCCAGGCCGATGACGGCGCCGTTGTTGGCGCTGAAGTAGTTCCAGAATTCGCGCAGCGGGTGCGGCGGCGCGGGCGCGGTAGCGGGTTTCAAGGTGGCCGTGCTCATCGCTGGTGCCTGATGCGTGGGTTAATGATGCCGTAGGTGATGTCCACCAGCAGGTTGACGGCCATGACGATGGCGCCCAGCAGCAAGATGCCGCCCTGCAGCACGGGGTAGTCGCGGCGGCTGATGGCTTCGATCAGCCACTTGCCGACACCCGGCCAGGAAAAGATGGTTTCAGTCAGGATGGCGCCGGTGAACAGCACGCCGACCTGCAGGCCGATCACGGTGACCACCGGGATCAGCGCATTGCGCAGCGCATGCAGGGCCACCACACGCAGGTTGGAAAGCCCCTTGGCGCGCGCGGTGCGGATGTAGTCCTCGCCCAGCACCTCCAGCATGGCCGAGCGCGTCATGCGCGCGATGACCGCCAGCGGATTGGTGCCCAGCACGATCATGGGCAATATCAGGTGCGAGGCCGCCGACAAGAACGCGCCCTTGTCGTCCGACAGCAGCGAGTCGATCAGCAGGAAACCCGTGGTGGGCTCGATGAAGTACTGCACCGACAGCCGGCCCGAGACCGGCGTCCAGCCCAACTCCACCGAGAACAGCAGGATCAGCAGCAGGCCCCACCAGAAGATCGGCATGGAGTAGCCCGTGAGGGACACCCCCATGACGCCGTGGTCGAGTATGGAGTTTCGCTTGACCGCTGCCAGGATGCCGGCCGGTATGCCGATCAGCAGCGCGAACAGGATGGCGCACAGGGCCAGCTCGATGGTGGCCGGAAACAGCGTGAGGAATTCGCGCAGCACGGGCTCCTGGGTGATCAGCGACTTGCCGAGGTCGCCCTTGAGCACGCGGCCTATATAGATGCCGTACTGCACCATAACGGGTTGGTCCAGGCCGTATTCCTTGAGCAGCTGGGCATGGCGCACCGGATCGATGCCGCGTTCGCCCGCCATGGTTTCAATCGGGTCTCCCGGCACCATGCGGATCAGGAAAAAAGCCAGCAGCGTCATCCCCAGGAAGGTGGGAATGACCAGGCTCAGTCGGGTAAAAATAAAGCGCAGCATTATCGCGGGGTGTTAAACGCAAAACGCGGGATGCTAAAACACCATTCAGCGCGGGCAGGGGAGTTTGCGTCGCGAAAGCGACAGGAGGAGCGCGCGGAAATTTCCGCCGCCCCGGTCTTCAAATGCAGTGGCATCAACATGGGATCTTGTCTGGTCTAGTCAGGCCCGGGGCAGTGCCGCGGGGAATTTTTTATCTTAGCAACGTTAGCATCATTTTTCGGCGCTGCCGCAACCGGCGGGCTACCTAGTAACCCTATGGCATCAGCACACCTACAGTTACGCTTTCGGCGCTAATGAAGCGAGCCTCGCAAGGCAAAGTCCTGATGCAGGATGCGTGCCAGAGGAAGGTGGCGTGCCGGGGTGCAGCCAGAAGTGCGGGTGCATGCGCGCACAAAAAAAGGCCGGTGAAAACCGGCCTTTGGGTATCGGCAAAAACCGATTACTTGACGTGCTTGCCGATCAGGCCAGCCATCTCGAACATCGACACTTGCGCCTTGCCGAAAACGGCGCGCAGTTTTTCGTCGGCGTTGATCATGCGCTTGTTGACCTTGTCTTGCAGGCCCTTGGATTTGATGTAAACCCACAGCTTGCTGACGATCTCGGTGCGTGGCAGAGGCTTGTCGCCCACGACGGCCGCCAGTGCTGGGCTCAAGGTCAGCGCTTTCATGAACGCTGCATTGGGCGTGCGCTTTTTGGCGGGCGCTTTTTTCGCTGCTGGCTTTTTGGCCGCAACCTTCTTGGCGGGAGCTGCTTTCTTCGCGGCTACCTTCTTGGCTGGGGCTGCTTTCTTCGCAGGAGCCTTCTTCGCTGGAGCTGCTTTCTTCGCAGCTACCTTCTTTGCCGGTGCAGCCTTTTTAGCAGGCGCTTTTTTTGCCGGAGCTTTTTTTGCAGTTGCCATGATTGATTTTCCTTCTAGAAGTTGATAAATCACCACACGGATAACTACTTCCTTGTGGCAATGCGGATGCTACTGGAGAAAAACGCAGTTTCCTAGGGGAAAACGACTTTATTTGCGCCTGGATGTTGCAGATTTACCTCTGAAAATCAGAAAAACGCCCATGAGGATCACGCCGCAGGCAGCCCATTCGCCCTCTGTGACGGGCTCTCCGGCGAAAAAAGCACCCAGGAAAATCGCGATCAAGGGGTTCACAAAGGCATAGCTTGTGGCCACCGCGGGCGACGCATTGGCCAGCAAATACAGGTAGGCGCTGAAGGCGATCAGCGAGCCGAACACCACGAGGTAGAGCCAGGCGAGCAGCGCCTCGGGCTGCGCCGGCCAGTTCGCGGCGGCCACGCGATGCTCACCCAGTGCGAGAGAAATCAGCATCAACACCGCGCCACCGCACAACATTTCGCTCGCGAAGCCGGCGGGCCCGCTGGCCAGCGGCAGCCGCGTGGCCGAGAGCACCGAGCCCAGGGACCACATCAGCGTCGCGGCCGCGATGCAGGCCAGGCCCACGGGCGCCGCGCCGAAGCTCGCGCCCCGCACCAGCATCAGCACGCCCGCCAGCCCCACCACCATGCCGAGGAACTCCAGCCGGCTGGGCCGCTGGCCCAGCAGCAAGCCCCAGGCCGACACCAGCATGGGCACGATGGCGATGAAGGTGGCGATCAGGCCCGAGCCGATATGCACTTCGGCCGAGGCCGTCAGGCCCATGCCTCCGCCCAGCATCAGGGCGCCGATGATGGCGGCGTTGGCCCATTCGCGCCGGGTAGGCAGCTTGTGGCCGCGCGCGAGTACCCAGGCCATCAGCAATATCCCGGCAGTCAGGAAACGCGTGCCCATCTGGAAGAACGGCGGAAAGCTGATCAGCGCGAAGCGGATCGCCAGGTAGGTTGAACCCCACACCAGGTAGCAGGCGAGCAGGGCGGGGATCAACAGCGCCGGCGCCTTGCCGGCGGCGGGGGAGGAGAGGGTGATGGAAGTCATGCCGGGATGTTAGGTTGCCGTACCAGCTCAAGCCATGCAAAATTAACGGCAAAACCGCAACCCGCCTTTGAAATTAAAGCTTGAAACCCACTATGACCGAAACCACCGAATGGGATCACTACGACAGCCGCATCCTCGCCGAGCTGCAGCGCGATGCGCGCATCACCATGGCCGAGCTGGGCCGGCGCGTGCACCTGAGCCAGCCGGCGGTGACCGAGCGCGTGCGCAAGCTTGAACTGGGCGGCGTGATCAAGGGCTACCGGGCCGAGGTCGACCTGAGCCGTCTGGGCTACGGCATACGTGCCATCGCCCGCGTGGGCAGGGTCGAATACGCGCGGGTGGTCAAACTGATCGAGCAGACGCCCGAGGTCATCAATGCCTACAACGTCACCGGCGAGGACAGCTGGGTGCTGGAGATCGCGGTGATCGACGTGGCCCACCTGGACGCGGTGGTGACCAAGTTCTGCATCCTCACGGAGACCTCAACGTCCATCGTGCTCAACGCGCCACGTGAAAACGCCGTCGTACTGCCGGCGCGGCGTGAGGACATCAAGCCGGTCATCAAGAAGGTCACCGGGAAATAGGCCCATCGGCCAAGCCGCCACCCATACCAGCCAGGGCCGCGGAACCGGCTTTGCCGGGCCGCAGGCGCAGCGCCCCCTCGGGGGGCAGCGCATTACACGGAGCCGAAGGCGAAGTGAAAAGCGTGGGGGCTAACCCCTTATGCCTTTGTAGAGCATGTAAGCCGCGAGCACATAAAGGATGCTCGCAAACACCCGCTTGAGCTTGCCCACCGGAAGGTTGTGCGCGGCCTTGGCGCCCAGCGGCGCCGTGAGGAAGCTGCACACGGCGATCACCAGCAGCGCCGGCAGCCAGATGTAGCCGAAGGAGTTCTCCGGCAGGTTCTGCACGCTCTGGCCGCTGATCACGTAGCCCAGCACATTGGCCACCGCGATCGGAAAGCCCAGCGCCGCCGAGGTGGCCACCGCGCTGTGGATGGCCACGTTGCACCAGGTCATGAAGGGCACGCTGATGAAGCCGCCGCCCGCGCCGACCAGGCCTGACAGAAAGCCGATGAAACCGCCGGCTGCGAACTGGCCCGCTGTGCCCGGCATCTGCCGCGTCGGCTTGGGTTTTTTGTCCAGGAACATCTGCGTGGCGGAAAAGCTCACGAACAGCCCGAAGAAAATTGCCAGGTAGGAGCCCTTGAGCAGCGCGAACACGCCCAGGCTGCCGATGATGCTGCCGATCACGATGCCGGGCGCCAGGCGCTTGACGATGTCCCAGCGCACCGCGCCGCGCTTGTGGTGCGCGCGCACGCTGGAGATGGAGGTGAAGATGATGGTGGCCATGGACGTGGCGATCGCCATCTTGACGGCCAGGTCGGGCGCCACGCCCCGGTTGGACATGATGATGGTGATGAAGGGCACCATCAGCATGCCCCCGCCTATGCCCAAGAGGCCCGCCAGAAAACCGGTGCCCACGCCCAGCAGGGCCAGTTCAACAATCAGGAGGGGTTCAAGCATCATGAGGCGTCAGGAATGTGCCGCAGGCCTTGCGCGCTTCGCGAAAAGCGCGGCGGTGCGGTGAGGTTGAAGTGAGTGGGAGTGAGGGACGGGAAGCGGGGGGCGCAAGGCGATAGCGGAATAAGGTGTCTGCGAGTGCCACTGGACCGTCATCCTGAACCGGGGTTCAGGTGGGCGAGGGCAGTCGGGTTTCGGGTTCGTCTGACGCGAGACGATCACACCTGCCGGACAATTTACCAAGCCCGTGCTCGTAGAGCATTGGTTCAAGGAAATATAAAGCCCAATACGCATCGCAGACGTCTTCATTGTAGGCCTTTGCGGCCTCGCGCGGGGCGATATGAAGCGATCTGCTGTGGGATGTGGGGGCAAGGGCCGCGAGCGGCGCGCGCCAGGCTTCAAAGCAGGCGGCCGTCTATGCCCAGGGCGATGTCCAGACGCTGCAGCAGGGCCGCGAGCTGCGGGCTCTCGTCGTTGCCCGTGCCCGGTGATTGAGCAGGCGTGGCCGCCGGTGCGGGAGCCGCTCCTGCCGTGCGCTCGGGAAGTTCGAAGGCCAGGTTCAACGCCGCCAGCACGGCGATGCGGTCGCGCGCCTTGATCTTGCCCGCATCGCGAATCCGGCACATGGCCATGTCGACCCGGTTGACCGCGTCCAGCATGCGCGCGTCGCCGTTTTCGGGGCAGCCCAACAAATAGCTTTGGCCCATGATCTGTACTTCGAGCTGCTTCATGACTCGCTTCCCGCGGTGGTTTTATGGCCATGGCCGTTGCTTTCAGGCAGGCGCTCGAGCAGGGCATCCACGCGGGCGCGGGCCGCGCCCAGGCGCGACTTGAGGGAGTCGCGCTCCTGCGTCAGCAGGCCGACCTGCTCTGCCAGCAGTTCGTTGGTGCGCTGCAATTCCTCGTAGCGCAGCAAGAGCCGCTCGACGCGTTCGGTGATCTGGTCGATTTGGGTTTGGTTCGCCATGGCAGCCCGATTGTAGGGTTTGCGGCCCGCCCTGTGGAAGGGCCGCGTAGAATCGGCCCTGTTGGTGCTCGCGGTGTGGTTCACACGCCGCAGTTCAACGGGAAGCAGGAGAGCGTCAAAGCCACGCGTGCCGGGTCAAACCCGAACGCCGGCGCCCAGACCTTCAACCTGCGCTGCCCCCGCAACGGTAAAACGGACGAATGTGTTCCCCAGGCTTCATGGCCGGGGTGCATTCAGCTTTCATCATCAGCCACTGAGCGCCTTGAACAAGCGTTTGGGAAGGCGATGGAGGCGGCTCCGTCAGCCCGGATACCGGCCAACAAGGTGAACGCGCACGTCCAGTCCCTGGACTGGGTGTTTGTGACGCTCATACGCCGGCGGGGAAGCCGGTGAGGGCTTTTTGCTGACTGCTTGATTCATGAAAATTGCTCCCCACGCACGCCTTGCCGTGCTCCCGATAGCGCTGGCCGCCGCATTCCCGCTGGGCTTTCTGGCGGCCTCTCCCGCCCAGGGCCAAACCGCGGCGACGCCATCCGTCGTTGCCCCGCAACTCAAAGAGATGGTTGTAAGCGCAACGCGCAGCGCCCAGCCGATCGGCGATGTTGTCGCCGACGTCACCGTCATCGACCGCGAAACCATTGAGCGCGCCGGCCCGGTCGGGCTGGCCGACATCCTGGCGCGTGTGCCGGGCATACAGATCACCCGCAACGGCGGCACAGGCGCCAATACCAGCGTGTTCGTGCGCGGCGGGGAAAGCCGCCACACCCCCGTCTTCATCGACGGCGTTCGGGTGGAGTCGCAGGCAACCGCCGGCGGCGCTTCCTGGAGCAATATTCCGCTGTCGCTGATCGACCGGATCGAGGTCTTGCGCGGCCCCAGCAGCGCCGTCTACGGCTCGGACGCCGTGGCCGGCGTGATCCAGATCTTCACCAAGCGTGGCGAAGGCTCTTTCTCGCCCTCCGTGTCGGTGGGCTACGGTTCCTACAACACCAGCCGGGTCGAGCTCGCCGCCAGTGGCTCGGCGGGCGCGTTCGATTACGCGCTGGGACTGAGCCAGGGGCAAAGCGACGGCTTCAACGCCCGCACCATCGCGGCGCAGAACCCCGATGCCGACGGCTACAAAAGCCTGGGCGCCAACGCCAAGCTCGGTTTGCAGCTCAATCCCGACCACCGCATTGAAGCCAATGTGCTGCAGAGCCACACGGACTCCCAGTACGACGGCGGCCCCACCCGCGACTACCGCCGCATCGCCGACCTGCAGACCCTGGGCCTGCAGTGGGAGGCCAAATGGTCTGACCGCTACAGCACCAAGCTGGCTGTCACCCAGGGCACCGATTCGGGCGAAGAGGGCCTGAACGGCTCGACGCCGCAAATCTCCTACGACAAAAGCACCATCAGCACGCTGCTGTTCCAGAACGAATACCGCCTGGGCGCCCACCTGCTGAGCGCCGCGCTGGAAAGCCGGCGGGACGTGTTCCGCCTTGTCGGTTCCTCGGCCATACCGGGGGGCGCGAGTGTCCTCAACAAGGACCGCTCCCTGGACGGCGTCAGCCTGGGCTACGGCTGGACCGGCGGCGCGCACACCGTGCAGCTCAATGCCCGCCACGACAGGGACAGCGAATTCGGCGGCAAGACCACCGGCTCCGCGGCCTATGCCTTCGCGTTCACGCCGCAGTGGAAGGCCTCCGTTTCCGCGGGCACCTCCTTCCGCGTCCCCACGCTGTACCAGCGTTTCAGCGTCTACGGCACCTCCACCCTCAAGCCCGAATCCGGCCGCAGTGTGGAAGCAGCGCTCAAATACAGCCAGGGCACATCGCAGTACGGCGTCACCGTGTACCGTAATCGCCTGACCAACCTGCTGAGCTTTGTCACGGGCAACGGCCCCTGCATCAACGGCGGCCCGCCGATCGTGCTGTCCAACCGCGGCTGCTATGCCAATACCGCGCAAGCCCAGTACACGGGGCTGACGCTCACGGCGGCGGAAACGCTGGGCAATGTCCGCATCCACGGCTCGCTCGACTTGCAGAACCCCAAGAACCGCATCACCAACCGCACCCTGCAGCGCCGCTCGCGCCAGTACGGCACGCTGGGCGCCGAAATGCCATTGGGAGGCTGGCAATTGGCAACCGACCTGGTGATGGCCTCGCACGCGTTCGACAGCGATGCCAGCAACGTGGTGCTGCCCGGTTATTCCGTCGTGAACTTCAGCGCCACGACGGCGCTGTCGCGCGACTGGAAGCTGACGGCCAAGCTGGACAATCTCACCGACAAGGTCTACCAGACCGCCAACACCTATGCCTCCGCCCGGCGTACGCTGTATGTCGGTGTGACCTGGGCACCGCGTTAAACCTGAGGCCGTCCATGCAACAAGCCGTCCGCTGTCCCGCCATCCTCGTCGCCGCCCCGGCCTCCGGCCAGGGCAAGACGACGGTCGCCTGCGCGCTGGCGCGGCTGCATGCACGCCAGGGGCGGCGCGTGCGGGTCTTCAAGTGCGGCCCGGACTTCCTGGACCCGTGCTGGCACGCCCTGGCCAGCGGCGCGCCGGTGTACCAGATGGACCTGTGGATGACCGGTGAGGCCGATTGCCGGGCGCGCCTTTATGAGGCTGCGCAGGAGGTGGACCTGATCATTGTGGAAGGTGTGATGGGCCTCTTTGACGGCGAGCCCAGCGCGGCCGACCTGGCGCAGCGCTTCGGCCTGCCGGTGCTGGCGGTGGTGGATGCCTCGGGCATGGTGGCGACCTTTGGCGCGCTGGCCTTTGGCCTGCAGCACTATCGCCCCCACATGCCCTGGGCCGGGGTGCTGGCCAACCGCGTAGCCAATGCCCGCCATGCGGCCATGCTGCAGGCCAGCGTGGCGCCCGAGCAGTGGCTGGGCGCGGTGCTGCGCAATGCCGCCATGAGCCTGCCCAAGCGCCACCTGGGCCTGACCGTGGCCGCCGAGGTGACGGATGCCATGGAGCGCCTGGACGCCGCGGCCGACGCGCTGGCCGACACGCCGCTGGGCCAGATGGGGCTGGAGGATTTGCAGTGCTGGGCGGTGGATTTCGCGGCCCCTGAGGCCTGTGCGCCCCTGGTGCCGGCACTGCGCGGCAAGACGATTGCCATCGCGCGCGACGCCGCCTTCTGTTTTATCTACGCCGCCAATATCGACACTCTGCGCGCGCTGGGCGCCGAACTGGTATTTTTCTCGCCGCTAGCCGACGCGGCGCTGCCCGCCTGCGACGCCCTGTGGCTTCCCGGCGGCTACCCCGAGCTGCATGCGGAGGCGATTGCCGCCAACACCGCGCTGCGCGGCAGCCTGGTAGCGCACGTCGCAGCAGGCAAGCCCGTATGGGCCGAGTGCGGCGGCATGATGGCGCTGTTTGACACCCTGGTCACGCTGGACGGCCGGCGCCATGCGCAATGGGGTGTGTTGCGTGGCGAAGTGGTCATGCAAAAGCTGCTGGCCGGCCTGGGCCCGCAGCAGCTGGCGCTGGCCGGCGGCACCTTGCGCGGCCACACCTTCCATTACTCGACCACGGCCACGCCTTTGCAGCCCGTGGCCCGCACCTCGCGGCCCGGCACCACACCCGCGCCCGACGCGGGCGAGGCCGTGTGGGAGCATGGCGCGGTGCGCGCCAGTTATTTCCACGCCTGGTTTCCCTCTTGCCCCGAAGCCGTGGCAGAACTGTTCAGCGCGCCCGCCGGAGTGCCCGCATGAGCGCCGACCTGCTGCATTTCGAGCCCGGGCCGCAGCGCATCGTCTGCCTGACCGAGGAGACCACCGAGTGGCTCTACCTGCTGGGCCAGGAGCGGCGCATTGTGGGCATCTCGGGTTACACCGTGCGGCCCAAACGCGCGCGCGACGAGAAGCCGCGCGTCAGCGCCTTTTTGAGCGCCAAGCTGGACAAGATCATGGAACTGCAGCCCGACTGCGTGCTGGGCTTTTCGGACCTGCAGGCCGATATTGCCTCGGACCTGGTCAAACGCGGTGTGCAGGTCACCATCTTCAACCAGCGCAGCGTGGCCGAAATTTTTTCCATGCTGTTCCAGCTCGCGGCCATGGTGGGCGAAGCGGAGCAGGGCGCACAGCGCATCGCGCAGATGCAGGCCGGCCTGCGCGCCATGCAGGCGGCCGTGGCGGCCAGGGTGGCCGCCGGCGCGCGCCGCCCCAAGGTGTTTTTTGAAGAGTGGGACAGCCCGCACATCAGCGCGATCCGCTGGGTGTCCGAGCTGCTGGGCATCGCCGGGGGCGACGATTGTTTCCCCGAACTCGCGGCGCAGTCTCTCGGCAAGAACCGCATCATCGCGGATGGCGCCGAGATCGTCCGCCGCAACCCCGACATCATCCTGGGCTCCTGGTGCGGCAAAAAATTCCGGCCCGAGAACGTGGTGGCGCGCGAGGGCTGGAGCGCCGTGAATGCCGTGCGCCACCAGCAGCTGTTTGAAATCAAGTCGCCCGACATCCTGCAGCCCGGCCCGGCCGCGCTGACCGATGGCGTGCAAAAAATGCACGAAATCATCCTGCGGTGGATGGACGCAGAGCAGGCCGGAGCTTTCAAGCCATGAGCACGATGACGATCGCCAAAAGCGAGCTGGTCCTGGGCGGCCAGAAAAGCGGCAAGTCGCGTCGCGCCGAATTGCTGGCCCGACACTGGCTCACGCAGTCGCCAGGCCGCGGCGCGGTGATGATCGCCACCGCCAGGCCCTGGGACGAGGAAATGCGCGAACGCATACGCCGCCACCAGCAGGACCGCGCCGAACGTGTGCCCGGCATGGCGACCGTTGAAGAGCCGGTTCAGCTGGCCCAGGCCCTGCTGCGGCACAGCAGACCCGACACGCTCGTCGTTGTCGATTGCCTGACGCTGTGGCTCACCAACCTGCTGATGCCCGCGCCTGGCCTGGAGCTTGAAGCGCCCGCCCAGGCCGCGCGTGAACAGGTGGAATTGCTGGTCAAGGCCATAGTTTCCGCCCCCGGGCCGCTGGTGCTGGTCGGCAACGAAATCGGGCTGGGTGTCATACCCCTTGGCCGCGAAACCCGTGCCTTTGTCGATGCGCTGGGCAAGCTGAACCAGGATGTGGCTGCAGCCTGCCGGCGCGTGACGCTAATGGCGGCGGGGTTGCCGTTGACGTTGAAGGATTTTTCATGACGCGGCATCAACTCTGCGCTCTGCCGGGAAGCGAGGGGCCAGGCCGTTTTGCTCCGTGTCCCCCGCCCGCGTTGCGGGCTCCTCCTTTACCTGCGCAAAACGCCCTGGCCCCTCGCTTCCTGGCGATGGTGTGCCTTGCGTTGGTGTTCTGGTTCTCTGGTTCTGTGCATGCGCTGCAGCTGACCGACGACCGCGGCGCGACCGTCACGCTGCCCAGGGCGCCGCAGCGCATCGTGAGCCTGCTGCCTTCGCTGACCGAAACCGTCTGCGAGCTGGGCCGCTGCCAGAACCTGGTCGGGGTGGACCGCTATTCCAACTTCCCCGCCAGCGTGCAGAAGCTGCCCCAGGTCGGCGGCGGGCTGGACCCCAATATCGAGATGATCGTCGCGCTCAAACCCGATGTGGTGCTGCTGGCCACTTCCTCGCGCGCGGGCGACAGGCTGCAGGCCCTGGGCCTGAAAGTGGTGGCGCTGGAGCCTCGCAGCCATGCCGACGTGCAGCGCGTGATGCTCAAGCTGGGCCAGTTGCTGGAAGTGCCCGATGCCGCCCGCATCTGGCGCGCGATCGATGCCGGCGTCTCGGCCGCGGCCCAGTCGCTGCCGGCCAACGTGCGCGGCACGCGGGTCTACTTCGAGGTCAACCAGGGTCCGTATGCGGCAGGGGAGTCATCCTTTATCGGCGAGACGCTCACGCGGCTTGGCGTCAAAAACATCGTGCCGGCCAAGCTCGGGCCTTTCCCCAAGCTCAACCCCGAATACATAGTCCGCGCCAACCCCGACCTGATCATGGTCGGCCAGCGCAGCGCCGACGGCCTGCAGGCACGGCCCGGCTGGCAAAGCATCCGCGCGCTGCGTGAGCAACGCGTTTGCATCTTCCCGACCGAAGAGGCCAATGTGCTGGTGCGCCCCGGCCCGCGCATGGCTGAAGGCGCGCGCCTGATGGCCCGCTGTCTGACGGATAAGGCACCGGGAGCCAAACCATGATGCAGGCCCGCGTATGGTGGCTGGTGTGGGCCGGTGTGGTGGGCGCGCTGGCCCTGGTGGCGCTGGGCATCTGCGTGGGCAGCGCCGGGCTGGAAAATCTGATCGGGCCGCTGCTCAATCCCACGCAGGACCCGCCGCAAACCGCGATGGCGCAGCAAATCATCTGGCAGATACGCCTGCCGCGCACCCTGGGCGCCTGGGCCGCCGGCGCCTTGCTGGGCCTGGCCGGCGCGGTGGCGCAAGGCCTGTTTCGCAACCCGCTGGCCGATCCCTATTTGCTGGGCAGCGCATCCGGGGCCTCGCTCGGTGTGGCGCTGGCGCTGGCCGCCCTGGGCGGCGGCGCCGGCATGCTGGGCGGCAACATGATGAATGGCGGCGTAGCCGTCAGCGTGTTCTCCAGCAGCCTGTGGGTGCGCCTGGGCCTGACCGGCGCGGCCTTCCTGGGCGCTGTGTTCGCGGTGATGCTCACGCTGGTGCTCTCGCGCGGCGTGGGCCATACCCTGCGCCTGCTGCTGGCCGGCGTGGTGGTGGGCGTGGTGCTGGGCGCCATGACGCACCTGGTGCTGCTGTTCTCGCCCGAATCGCTGCAGGCCATGCAGGCCTTCATGCTGGGCTCGACCGCTTTTGTCGGCTGGACCTCGTGCATCCTCATGGCCAGCGTGTGGGGCGTGTGTGTGCTGGCCGCCTGGCTGCTGGCGCGCGTGCTCGACGGCCTGAGCCTGGGCGACGCCACGGCCGTCAGCCTGGGCCTGCCGGTGGCGCCCATGCGCGCGGCGCTGGTCGCGGTGCTGGCGCTGGCCACGGGCACCGCCGTGGCGCAGACCGGGCTGATCGCTTTTGTCGGCCTGGCCGCGCCGCACCTGGTGCGTTCCGTGGTCAAGACCACGCACGCCCACCTGATGCTGTTGTCCAGCCTGATGGGCGGCGTGCTGCTGATGGCCGCCGACACGCTGGCGCGCGGGCTGATGGCGCCGCAGGAGTTGCCCGTGGGCATGCTCACCGCGGTGCTGGGCGGCGGCTACCTGCTGTGGCTGATGCACCGCAGCAGCAGCCTGGGCGGAGGGCGCGCGGCATGAACATGGTGACGAATCCCATCGCCCTTGGCGCGCAGTCCATCGCGGCCAGCCTGGGCCATGGCGTGCAAAGGCAGCAGGTGCTGCACGGCATAGACCTGGATATCGCCGCCGCGCGCTGGACCAGCATCGTGGGCCCCAACGGCGCGGGCAAGTCCACCTTGCTCAAGGCCCTGGCCGGCGTGCTGCCGCACAGCGGCAGCGTCGCGCTGCTGGGCCAGCCCATGCACAGCCTGCCGCACCGTGAGCGCGCCCGCCAGCTGGCCTGGCTGGGCCAGAACGAAACCTCGGCCGATGATTTGACCGTGTGGGACGTGGCCATGCTGGGCCGATTGCCGCACCAGGCCTGGCTGGCGCCGCCCAGCGCGGCCGACCGTGCGGCGGTGGAGCAGGCCCTGCGCGCCACCCGCGCCTGGGACTGGCGTCAGCGCGCGCTGGGGCAACTGTCGGGCGGCGAGCGCCAGCGCGTGCTGCTGGCCCGTGCCCTGGCGGTGCAGGCCCAGGTGCTGTTGATGGACGAACCGCTGGCCAACCTGGACCCGCCGCACCAGGCCGACTGGCTGGACGTGGTGCGGGCCCTGGTGGCCGAGGGCAAGACCGTGGTCAGCGTGCTGCACGAGATCACCATGGCACTGCAGGCCGACAGCCTGGTGGTGATGGCCGAAGGCCGCGTCACCCACCAGGGCCCTTGCGCCGACCTGGCCACCCACCGGGCCCTGGAAGATGTCTTCGACGGGCGCATTGCCGTCCACCCCTTGCAAGGGCAGTGGATAGCATTGCCCAAAGTTACCCAACCTCCCAAGAGGGCTCCCATGCAAATTGAAACCCCACCTTCGGCCACCCCCTACGAAAAACCCACCGGCGAGCGCCGCGGCCTGATCCTCATCAACACCGGCCACGGCAAGGGCAAAAGCACGGCCGCCTTCGGCCTGGCCCTGCGCGCCCACGGCCGCGGCAAGGCCGTCAAGGTCTACCAGTTCATGAAGGTGCCCAGCGCGCGCTTTGGCGAGCACCGGCTGTTCGAGCAACTGGGCATTCCGATTGAAGGCCTGGGCGATGGCTTCAGCTGGAAGAGCCGCGACCTTGAGCATTCGGCCCAGCTGGCGCTGGACGGCTGGGCTCGGGCCGAAGCCACCATACGCGCCGGCGAACACTTTATGGTGGTGCTCGATGAAATCATGTACCCGCTGCGCTACGGCTGGATTCCACTGGAAACGGTATTGACTTGCCTGCGTGAACGTCCGCCACATGTGCACGTGGTGCTGACCGGCCGCAATGCGCCGGCCGAGTTGGTGGAGCTGGCGGATACCGTTACCGAGATGACGCTCATCAAACACCATTTCAAAGCCGGCGTCCCGGCCCAACGTGGCATCGAAGACTAGAGCCATGTTTTCCTCCGCTTCCCATTCGGCCAGGCGCCTGCTGCCTTCGGTGTCGGCCCTGGCAACCCTGGGGCTGCTTTCCGGCTTCGCGGTGGCGCAGGGCACGCAGCCGGTATCGCGCATCGTCACGCTGGCGCCCTCGCTGACCGAGGCTGTGTGCGCACTGGGCCACTGCGCGCAGCTGGTGGGCACGGATCGCCATTCCACCTGGCCCAATTCGGTGCAGGTGCTGCCCAAGGTAGGCGGCCTGGAAGACGCGCAGATAGAACGCATCGTCACCCTGCGCCCGAATATGGTCCTGCTGGGCCCGCGCAGCCGCGCCGGGGAAAGGCTCAAAGCCCTGGGTGTGCCGGTCATGACCTTTGACGCCCGCACCCATGCCGACCTCAAACGCATGCTGCTCAAGCTGGGCGACACGCTGGGCGAGCCGGCGCGTGCAAGCGAACTGCTGGCCCGCCTGGAGGCCGAGCTCGACGCCGCAGCCGCCCGCATGCCCGCCGCCCTGCGCGGGCGCAGCGTGTATGTGGAAGTGGGGTCGGGTTCGTCCGCCGCCAGCGACAAAAGTTTTATCGGCGAGACCGTCGCCAGGCTGGGCCTGGTCAACGTGGTGAGCGGCGATCTGGGCCTGTTCCCCCGCATCAACCCCGAGCTGCTGCTGCGCCGCCCGCCCGACATCATCATCGGCCCGCGCGCCACGCTGTCCAACCTGTCGGACCGCCCCGGCTGGAGCACGCTGCCCGCGGTCCGCCAACAGCAGCTGTGCCTGCTGGACACCGAGCGCATGGACCTGCTGTCGCGCCCCGGCCCGCGCCTGGGCGAGGCCGCGCAAATGCTGGTGGAGTGCCTGAGTGCGCTGCCACCCCGTTAATTTTTTCAACCGAGACACATACATGCAAACCCGAAAAATCCCCGCCACCATCGTCACCGGCTTCCTGGGCAGCGGCAAGACCACGCTGCTGCGGCATTTGCTGGCCAATGCGCAGGGCCGCCGCATCGCGGTCATCGTCAATGAGTTCGGCGAGCTCGGCATAGACGGCGAGCTGCTGCGCGGCTGCGGCATAGGCTGCGACGAGAACGGCGAAGAAAACGGCCAACTCTATGAACTGGCCAACGGCTGCCTGTGCTGCACCGTGCAGGAAGAATTCGCGCCGGTCATGGAAAAACTGGCCGCGCGCCGCGATCAGATCGACCACCTGATCATCGAGACATCCGGCCTGGCCCTGCCCAAGCCGCTGGTGCAGGCCTTCCAGTGGCCCACGCTGCGCAACACCTTCACCGTCGATGCGGTGGTGACGGTGGTGGACGCGCCTGCGGTCGCCGCCGGCGACTTTGCCGACGACCCGATCGCCGTGGACGCCCAGCGCCGCGCCGACGACAACCTGGACCATGAATCGCCGCTGCACGAGCTGTTTGAAGACCAGCTGGCCACGGCCGACCTGGTGGTGGTGCACAAGACCGACGGTTTGACCGCTGCCCAACTGGCCGGCGTGGAAACCGCGATCCGTGCCGAGACCGCGCCCGGCGTCAAGCTGGTGCAGGCCCAGCACGGCCGCATCGACATCGGCGTGCTGCTGGGCCTGGAGCGTGCGGTGGAAGACGTCATCGACCAGCGCAAGACCCACCACGACGAGGAAGAAGATCACGACCATGATGCCTTCGATTCGGTGCAGGTGGCGCTGGACGTGCCCGGCCGCGAGGCGCTGCTGGCCGCCTTGCGCGGCGTGGTGGAGCGCCATGAGATTTACCGCGCCAAGGGCTTTGTGGCCTTGCCCGGTTCGGCCATGCGCCTGGTGGTGCAGGGCGTGGGCACACGCTTCGACAGCTACTTTGATCGCCCCTGGCGCGAAGGCGAAGCGCGGCAATCACGGCTGGTGCTGATTGGGTCTGAGCTCAATGCGGCAGTCTTGCAGGCCGAATTGAACGAAGCGCTGGCAATGTCCGTCGCGGCCTGAATCCAAATGCACGCTGAAGCTTTACGCTCGTGGCGGGCACAGGCCGACGGGGCACTCTGCTCCGCGGCTGTCCTCCGCCCTGCGGGCTCCTCCTTGATGCCGCTGCGCAGAGCGCCCCGTCGACCTGCGCCAGGTGCGGCTTGGCTGGTTCAGCCTTACCTGGTGAAGTAAAAAATGCATCTACTCTCCACCCGCCCCGGCGGCCACGTTGAAGACGGTGGCCAGGGTGTGGTGCGCGTGGAGCAGACGCCGGGCGACATTGTGGTGCTCAGCGCGGCCGACACCACGCTGTCCCTGCTGGCCGATGCGGCGCAGCAGTTGCCCGCCGGCTTTCCCTCGGTGCGCCTGGCCAACCTGATGTGGCTGCGCCAGCCCGCCTCGGCCGACATGTATGTGGACGAGGTGCTGCAGCATGCGCGTGTGGTGGTGATAGACCACCTGGGGGCCGCCAGCGACTGGGCTTATGTGGTGGAGCAGGTGCGCGAGCTGGCGAGTGCGCGCGGCCAGTGGCTGGCCTTGTTCTCGGGCGATGCCGCCGAAGACCTGCAGCTGCTGCTGCGCAGCACCGCCCCGCATGAAGACTGCCGCGAGCTCTGGCGCTGCCTGCGCGAAGGCGGCCGCGACAATGCGCGCACTTTTTTTGAACTGATAGGCCATGCCGCCTTCGGCCTGGGCCCGCGCCCCGCGCCGCCAGAAGTGCTGCCGCCCGCCATGGTCTACCAGCCGCTGGAAGCCGCTCCTTGGCGAGACGGCGCACCCGCCGCGCTGCTGGTGTTTTACCGCGCCCACCTGCAGGCCGGCAACACGGCGGTGTTTGACGCCATGCTGGCCGCACTGAGCGCTGAGGGCCTCAACACCGTGGCCGTGGCGCTGGATTCGCTGAAGAACCCGGCCAGCCTCGCGCTGCTGCGTTCGCTGGCCGCTGAACACGGCGTGGGCGTGGTGCTCAACGCCACCAGCTTTGCGATTACCGCACTCGATGGCGACGACGTGGACAGCGTGCAGGGTGCGCAGATGGAAGCCCTGGCCGGCGACGCCCCGGTGCTGCAGTTGATCACCGCGGGCTGCTCGCAGGAACAGTGGCAGGCCGACCCGCACGGCCTGGCACCGCGCGACCTGGCGATGCAGGTGGTGCTGCCCGAAGTGGACGGCCGCATAGGCACACGCGCCATCAGCTTCAAGGGCCTGGCCTGGCGCTGCGAGCGCACCGAGGTGGACGTGGTGCGTTACCAGCCCGAACCCGAACGCATGGCTTTTGTGGCCGAACTGGCACGCCGCTGGTGCGCGCTGCAGGGCAAGCCCAACGACACCAAGCGCATCGCACTGGTGCTGGCCAACTACCCCAATGACGACGCTCGCCTGGCCAACGGCGTGGGCCTGGACACCCCGGCCTCCACCGTGGCCTTGCTGCGCGCCATGCGAGAGGCAGGCTACGCGACGGGTGAATTGCCCGAAGGCGGCGACGCCTTGATTGCAGCGCTGGTGGCCGGTATCACCAACAACCTGGAGGCCAACGATGTGCGTCCTGCCGGGCAGAGCCTGGCCATGGCGGACTACCTGCAGGATTTCAATCGCCTGGACGCGGCCAGCCGGGATGCCGTCAACGCGTTATGGGGCCCGCCCGGGCAGGACCCCATGGTGCGCAGCGGCCGCTTCATGGTCTCCGGCCATAGATATGGCAATGTGTTTGTCGGTATACAGCCCGCGCGCGGCCGCGACCTGGACCTAGTGGCGACCTACCACGATGCCGACCTGGTGCCCACGCACAACTACCTGGCGTTCTACTTCTGGCTGCGCCGCCAGTTTGCGGTCGATGCGGTGGTGCACGTGGGCAAACACGGCAACCTCGAATGGCTGCCCGGCAAAAGCGTGGCGCTGGGCGCGGCCTGCTGGCCCGATGCCATCCTGGGCCCGCTGCCGCACCTGTATCCCTTTATCGTCAACGACCCTGGCGAGGGCAGCCAGGCCAAGCGCCGCACGCAGGCCGTCATCATCGACCACCTGATGCCGGCGCTCACGCGTTCGGAAACCTACGGCCCGCTGCAAAAGCTGGAGCGGCAGATGGACGAGTACTACGAGGCCCTGTCGCTGGACCCGCGGCGCGCGCGCCGCCTGCGCGAGGACATCCTGGCGCATGTGCTTGCCGAGGGCCTGCATGCTGACCTGGGTTTTGCCAAACCCGCCGACGACGCGGGCCGCGAGGCACTGCTGCAGCGGCTGGATGCTTACTTGTGCGAGATCAAGGAATCCCAGATCCGCGACGGCCTGCACATCCTGGGCAGCTCGCCGCAGGGCCGCCAGCAGGTCGACACGCTGGTCGCGCTGGCGCGCTTTCCGGGCGGTGCGGCCGCCGGCCAGCGCAGCCTGCTTGCGGCGCTGTCCCAGGACCTGCAGCTCGAAGGCGTCGAGGGTTTTAATGCGTTGAGTCCCGAATGGTCAGCGCCGTGGAACGGCCCGCGTCCCGCCGTGCTGCAAGCGCAAAGCGATGACGCCTGGCGCCATGCCGGCCATACGCGTGAGCGCCTGGAACTGCTGTCCCGGCAGTTGGTGCAGGACTGTGTGATCCAGCCTGAAGATTCCGTTTGTAGCGATCCCGTTCGGGCAGAGCTTGTCGAAGCCCTTCGACAGGCCCAGGGCGAACGGAATCTTTGCTGGCCGAATACCGCCCCCGTGCTGCAGCGCATGCGCGCTGTGTTGTGCCCACGCCTGGACGCCTGCGGCCCACAGGAAATTGCCCAGTGCCTGCGCGGCCTGGCCGGCCGCTTCGTGCCGGCCGGACCCAGCGGTGCGCCGTCTCGCGGCCGGCCCGACGTGCTGCCCACGGGGCGCAACTTTTATTCGGTGGACACACGCGCCGTGCCCACGCAGACCGCCTATGCCATGGGCGCGGCCGCCGCCGAGCGTGTGGTCGAACGCCACCTGCAGGACCACGGCGAGATGCTGCGCTGCCTGGGCCTGTCGGTCTGGGGCACCAGCACCATGCGCACCGGCGGCGAAGACATCGCCCAGGCCTTCGCGCTGCTGGGCGTGCGGCCCAAGTGGGCCGACGGCAGCAGCCGTGTGGTGGACATCGAAGTGCTGCCCATGGCCATCAGGAACCGGCCGCGTGTGGATGTGACCTTGCGCGTTTCGGGCTTCTTCCGAGACGCCTTTCCCAATGTGATTGACCTGTTCGACACCGCAGTGCGTGCCGTGGCCGCGATCAGCGAAGAGGACGAGCCCGACGAAGTCAACCCGATCCGTGCCCGCGTGCGGCGCGAGGCGCTGGAGGCGCAAGCCAGGGGCCTGAGCGCCGAGGCGGCCGAGCGCGAAGCCAGCTGGCGGGTGTTCGGCCCGCGCCCCGGCGGCTACGGCGCCGGGCTGCAGGAAGTCATGGCCAGCGGCCGCTGGAGCGACGGCGCCGACCTGGCCCAGGCCTATCTGCGCGCCGGCGCCTTTGCCTACGGACAGGGCGGGCATGGCGTGGCCGCGCGGGGCAGCTTCGAGCAGCGCCTGGCTGGCCTGGACGCCGTGCTGCACAACCAGGACAACCGCGAGCACGATGTGCTCGATTCGGACGATTACTACCAGTTCCAGGGCGGCATGGCGGTGGCGGTGGCGCAACTCACCGGCGAGCCCGCCGCGCTGTACCACGGCGATTTCAGCGTGCCCGGTGCGCCGCGCATACGCACGCTGGGCGAGGAAGTGGCGCGCGTGGTGCGTTCGCGCGCCGTCAATCCCAAGTGGCTGGAAGGCGTGCGCCGCCATGGCTACAAGGGCGCATTCGAAATGGCGGCCACGGTGGACTACCTGTTCGCCTTTGACGCCACCACCGGCGTGGTGGGCGACCACCAGTACGCGCTGGTGGCTGAGGCCTATTTGCACGATGACACCAACCGCGCGTTTTTGCAGCGGCACAACCCCGGCGCCTTGCGCAGCATTGGCGAGCGCCTGCTCGAGGCCATGCGGCGCGGCCTCTGGGAAGCGCCGGGCGAGCACCGCGAACGCATTGAAGAGCATTTGCTGGCGCTGGAGCGCCGGCTTGAAGAACATGGAGAAGGACCCCTGGCATGAACCATCCTGAACTGAACATCCCTCTCGAGCCCGCTACGCGCGCGGCCTTTCCCTTCACAGCCTTGGTCGGCCAGCCGCAGTTGCAACGCGCGTTGCAACTGGCGGCCATAGACCCGGGCATAGGTGGCGTGCTGATCAGCGGCCCGCGCGGCACGGCCAAGTCCACCGCGGCGCGCGCGCTGGCGGCGCTCCTGCCCGGCGCGCCCTTTGTCACCTTGCCGCTGGCCGCCAGCCTCGAGCAGCTGGTGGGCACGCTCAATGTGGAAGACGTGCTGCGCGACGGCCGGGTGCGCCTGGCGCCTGGCCTCCTGGCGCGCGCCCACGGCGGCGTGCTGTATGTGGACGAGGTCAACCTGCTGCCGGATGCGCTGGTCGACGCCTTGCTGGACGCGGCCGCCAGCGGCGTGAACACGGTGGAGCGCGACGGCATTTCGCGCCAGCACGCCGCGCGTTTTGTACTGGTGGGCACCATGAACCCGGAAGAGGGCGAGCTGCGGCCGCAGCTGCTGGACCGCTTCGGCCTCTCGTTGGTACTGGCCAACCCGGTGGATGCCGCGCAGCGCAGCGCCATCCTGCGCGCCCGCCTGGGCTTTGATGAAAACCCCGAGGTCATGGGCGCGCAGCATGCGGAGCAGCAGCGCATTCTCAGCGCGGCGCTGGTCGCGGCGCGTGCCGCATTGCCGCGCCTGGCCTGGTCCGACGAGGTGCTGCAGCATGCGGCAGCCTGGGCGATGGAGGCCGGTGTGGACGGCATGCGCGCCGACCTGGTGATGCTGCGCGCCGCGCGCGCGCTGGCGGCGCTGGAAGGGCGCGGCGAAGTCACCCCGGCTGATGTGGATGCTGTGGCTGAACTCGCGCTGGCGCATCGCCGGCCTGAGGGCAGTGCGGCCCAGCCACCCGGTGCAAACGGTCAGGCGCCACAAACCTCGCAAGCTCCCGAACGGCCGCAGGAGCGGCCGCCCGCAGCATCCGCCCCGCAAGGCGACTGGGGCGCGCTGCCTGCCCAGCCCGAAGGCACGACCAAGGTCCAGGCGATAGCGGGGTGGCCGCCAAAAAAAGCCTAGGCCATCGCAGCCGCCGCCCGCGCAAGGGGGCCGGCAGCTGGCGATGGCCTCCACCGCATACGCCTCTCACAACAAGCGCGACGCCCGGTGCCAGGCAGCGCAGTGCCGCCATCGCCTGGCTGCCCACGGTTGTGGCCAAGGGACCGGTGCCGCTCAAGCGCGAGCACCTGCGCCGACAGCCCGTGGCCCTGCGGCCCAGCCGGCTGCATTGCATCGTGCTCGACACCTCGGGCTCCATGCGCCGGCACGGCCGCCTGGCCCTGGCCAAGGGCCATGCCGCGTTCATGATCGAGCAGGCCGCGCGCCTGGGCGATGAGGTGGCGCTGCTGCGCTTTGGCGGGCAGGGCGTGGAGCTGCTGCTGCCGCCCGGCCCCGCGCGCGCCGCCGGCAGCCAGCGCCTGCGCCC
>NZ_JBFUGK010000032.1:0-67649 GCF_056402935.1 Polaromonas sp. P3_B1 | reverse complement strand
GTTCTGGCTGGGCCGAGGAGCGCAGAGACAAGCGGATCAGGGCAAAAACGTGTCTGAGCGAAGCGAGTTGTTTTTGACCCCGCTTGGCTCGAGCACCGCAGGTTGCCCGTAGCGCAGCGCAGGGACCCAGACTGCGGGTCGCCTTTTCTTTGCTTACGTTCTTTTGGCGAAGCAAAAGAAAGTAAGTCGCCCGCCGGGGCGAGTCCCGGCCAGCAGATCTAAGAAGAGGAAAGAGGAGGAAGGAGGAAGAAGAGCGCGCAAGGCCGGCGCAAGACCCGGCAGAAAGCTACCCCTGACCCGAAGCCTCGGAAGCTTCAGCCTTCTTCACCACCCTCACCTGCGGCGACAGCTGCCAGAAGATGCCCGCGGAGGCCAGCGTGATCAGCCCCATCGCGGCAAAGGTCGCCTGGAAGGCGTGCAGGGTTTGCTGCGCTTCGCCGGCGCCGAAGAAACCCGTGAAAGCGGCCAGCACCGCGCCGGCGGCGGCCACGCCCATGCTCATGGCCAGCATCTGCACCATGGACAGCAGGCTGTTGCCGCTGCTGGCCATGCTGGTGTCGAGGTCGCGCAGGGTCACCGTGTTCATCGCGGTGAACTGCATGGAGTTGACCGCGCCGAAGCAGGCCAGTTGCACGATGTGCAGCCACAGCGGCTGGGTCGGTGTGACGAGTGCGAAGCTGGCCATGGTGAAGCCCACCAGCGCGGTGTTGGTCACCAGCACCCGGCGGTAGCCATAGCGCGTGATCAGCGGCGTGGTGACGCGCTTGACCAGCATGCTGGCCACGGCGACGGGCACCATCATCATGCCGGCCTGCAGCGGTGAATAGTCCAGGCTGACCTGCAGCAGCAACGGCACCAGGAAAGGCATGCACGAGCTGCCCAGGCGCGAGAACAGATTGCCGAGCAGGCCTATGCTGAGCGTCGGAATCGAAAACAGCTTGGGCGAGAACAGCGGGTCGGGCCGCCTGGCCGCGTGCAGCCAGTAGGCGGCCAGGCTGGCCATGCCGAACACCAGCAGCACCAGCACACCGGCTTGCTTCAGGCCCAGGCCCGAAAGCCCATCGACCGCGAGCGACACCGCCACCATGCCGAATGCCAGGAACAGGTAGCCCGCCAGGTCAAAGCGCGGCACCTCCGGCCTTGGGTTGTCCTCCATGTAAAACACCGTCGCCACACCACCCAGCAAGCCCACCGGAATATTGATGAGAAACACCCAGTGCCAGCTGGCTACCTGTGCCAGCCAGCCGCCCAGGGTAGGGCCGATCAGCGGGCCGACCAGGCCGGGAATGGCGATGAAACTCATGGCCTGCAAAAAGCGCTCGCGCGGAAAGGCGCGCAACACGGCCAGCCGGCCCACCGGCAGCAGCATCGCACCGCCCATGCCCTGCACCACGCGCGCCGCCACCAGCTGCATCAGGTTGCCGGACAGCGCGCAGGCGATGGAGCCGAGGACAAACAGGGAGATCGCGCCCACATACACGCGCCGCGTGCCGAAGCGGTCGGCGATCCAGCCGGAGGCGGGAATCAGCATGGCCATGGTCAGGGAATAGGCCACCACCACCGACTGCATGCGCAAGGGGCTTTCGCCAAAACTGCGGGCCATCGCCGGCAAGGTGGTGTTGACGATGGTGGCGTCCAGCGTCTGCATGAAAAAGCCGATGGCCACCAGCCAGAGCAGCATGCGCAATGATTTTTCTTCTGCCTGCATGGATAAGAGATGAGAAAGCGCGGACTTGGTTCACCGCATGGAACAAAGCAGGGAAATCGCCGGGCAGCAAAAAGCCGCCTCGAGGGCGGCTTTTAAAGCGGGAGCGTTGGGAAGCGCCTCAGGCCGAGAAGCTGGAGCCGCAGCCGCAGGTGCTGGTAGCGTTGGGGTTCTTGATGACGAATTGGGCGCCTTCGAGGTCGTCCTTGTAGTCGATCTCGGCGCCGACCAGGTACTGGTAGCTCATCGCGTCGATCAGCAGGGACACACCGTTCTTGGTCATCGTGGTGTCGTCTTCATTGGTGATTTCATCGAAGGTGAAACCGTACTGGAAGCCGGAGCAGCCGCCGCCTTGCACGAAGACACGCAGCTTCAGGTCGGGATTGCCTTCTTCGGCAATCAGCTCAGCCACCTTGGACGCGGCGCTGTCGGTGAAGACAAAGGGCGCGGGCATTTCGGTCTGGATATTTTCAGCAACGGCACTCATGGAAACTCCAATTGATCATCAAGGCGGATAAAGGTCCGCGATTCGGGGCGCAGGCTCTGGCGGCACTGATGCACAAATAGTACAGCAATTCAATCAACCATAACGCCCATGCGTGTTAGGGCCGACCGCTGACTTGTGAGCGCTTACTCACCAAATTCGGCACATTGGTCAGATGTTGTTCGCCGCCAGTTTGAGCGTGGGCTTTTCTTCCAGCTCGGGATGCGTGGTGGGGCGCAACTGTCCAAAGATGACGGCGCCCTGGTGCATTTCAAGCGCCTTGTAGGAGACATCACCCTCTATCCTGGCCTTGGGCTGCAGTTCAAGCAGCTCCGACGCATGAACGGGGCCCATCACACGGCCATTGATGATGACGTGGTCGGCATGGATGTAGCCGGTCACGGTGGCCGACTCGCTGATCACCAGGATGCTGGAGCCGCCTTCAGCGGCGCGGATGTCACCGATCACCTCGCCGTCTATGCGCAGGCCGTCGGTGAATTTCAGGTTGCCTTCAATACAGCTGCCCTGGGCAATCAGGCTTTTGATGGGCGGCTGCTTCTTTTTTCCAAACATACAAAAATTCCTGTGCTGGGTCGATGTGGCAAATGGGGGGATGGCTGGGGGAAATCAAAGCTTAAAGGTCTGGGCTGATCTGACCACTGTTCCTTCTATGACCTTAGCTGTAACACTTTGTACCACGGCTTGGGGGGGCAAGTCGAGGACACCTTCCACACGTCGGTACTGTTTGAACTGTAAAGTTTGCGGCCCTCCGGGCAAAGTCATGCTCCAGGGCTTGCCGGCCTGGGTTCCGTGAACCGTCAGGTCGAGTTTTCCGTTGAAATTCGGGGTGGATTTTTCGGCCTGAATCACCAAAACCTGCCACCGAAGCTGGGTGTCCGACAGCTTTTCGGCTTGCAGGCTGCGTATGGTGGCAACTTCAGCGCTGCCGGACGGCAGCAGCTTTTCAAAAAAACCGAGATCGTCGCGCAGGCTGCGGTTGTCCGTCTCCAGCTGCCTGATCTGGCTCATCATTTTTTCCTGGGCTGCCTTTTCGGCGGTGAGCAGGCTGCCCGAGGTGTTGGCGATGGACTGCGCCTTGTCACGCTCGGAGCGCAGGTTGGCCACCTCCTGCCGCAGCATGACCAGCTCTTCCTTGGCACCGCTGTCCGTGCCGGTGATGCCTTTGCCGAATTCAAAGGCCCATAGCGCAACGGCGCCCGAGAATCCCAGCATCAGGGCGCCGGCGATCCAGCGCAGCGGCCAGGGAAGTGAGCTGCGCACCGACATGCGCGGGGAACTGATGGTCAGGCGGCGGCGAAACAGGCGAAATTTCAAGGAGGGCCCTGCGGTTTTCGGTTCGGGAGTGCATTGTGCACGCAGACAGGACCCACATCGAGGATTAACCCGGCAAACCCGGTAAAGCCGGGTAAGGGTTTGCTTCCGGGTGTATTACCCCCCCCCAACTCCCCAGCCTGCAACCCTATTCACCACGCTTTAACGGCAATCAGCCGAACCGGAAAGGCCCCAAAAAAACCGGGCCATGAAAAAAGCCGCCAGGCACAAACCAGGCGGCTTTTTTGGGGAGCGAAGCGGATTTAGCGCTTGCTGAACTGCTTGCGGCGGCGAGCAGAACGGAAACCGACTTTTTTACGTTCGACTTCACGTGCATCGCGCGTCACAAAGCCGGCCTGGCTCAGGGCCGGCTTCAGCGTTGCGTCGTAATCGATCAGCGCGCGGGTGATACCGTGGCGCACCGCACCGGCCTGGCCGGACTCACCGCCGCCGTGGACGTTGACCATGATGTCAAACGTCTCGACGTGGTTCGTCAGAAACAGGGGCTGGCGGCAGATCATGATCGAGGTTTCACGACCGAAGAACACCTGGATGTCACGGTCATTGATCGTGATCTTGCCGGTGCCTTTTTTGATAAACACACGGGCGACGCTGGATTTGCGACGGCCGGTGCCATTGTTCCATTCACCAATCATCAATGGCTCCTTAGATGTCCAGCACTTTGGGCTGTTGGGCGGTATGCGGGTGCTCTGCACCACCGTACACCTTGAGTTTCTTGATCATGGCGTAGCCGAGCGGGCCCTTGGGCAGCATGCCCTTGACGGCTTTTTCCAAAGCGCGGCCGGGGTGCTTGGCTTGCATGTCGCGGAAGTTGGTGGCAGTGATGCCGCCTGGATATCCGGAATGGCGATAGTAGATCTTGTCGGTCGACTTGGCGCCGGTGACGCGCAGCTGGGCTGCGTTGATGATGACGATGAAGTCACCGGTATCGACGTGAGGCGTGTAAATGGCCTTGTGTTTGCCGCGCAAACGGAGAGCAACTTCGCTGGCTACTCGTCCGAGGACCTTGTCGGTCGCGTCAATCACAAACCACTCGTGCGTCACGTCAGCGGGTTTTGCGCTGAACGTTTTCATGAGTTTTCTTTCGAAAAAATGGTTTGTCGGGTTCTTTTCTGCGGTCGGTGTTCTTCTGATGAGAACCTCTTAGGCAGTATTTCCCAGCGTTGGCTGGCCTCTGCCGCGGAACCACTAAGCGCTGCAGAGCCCTCGATTATATGAAAAATCAAGGACTTGCGTCAATATTCGGCCGGTTTTGAGGCATTTTCCCCTGGCAAGAAGGTAGGATAGGCCCATGTTTTCCTATCGCCACGCCTTTCACGCAGGCAACCACGCCGACGTGCTCAAGCACACCACGCTGATCGCGTTGATGAAGTACCTGACCCAGAAAGACACGGCGCTGACCGTGATCGACACCCACGCAGGGGCCGGCCTGTACCGGCTGGATGGCGATTACACCGAAACCAGCGGCGAAGCCCATGAAGGTATTTTCCGCCTGCTGTCTCAGCCCAAAGCGGCTCCAGCCCCTGCTAAAAAGGCGTCTGTCGCTCCTAAAACCGTAGCACCCGAGGCCTTGACACCGCTGCTGCAGGACTATATCGACCTGCTGCGCGGCCTGAACCCGCAGTTCGCCGAAACCGGCGACATTGCCCACCTCAAGATTTACCCGGGCTCGCCCTTCATCGAGCAGCAGTTCCTCAGCGGGCGTGACAAGCTCAAGCTGTTCGAGCTGCACCCCACCGATTTCAAGTCGCTTTCCGGCAACATCGAACAGCTGGGCGTGGGCCGCCAGGTGGCCGTTGCGCGCGAAGATGGCTTTGAGGCCCTCAAAACCTTTTTGCCGCCCCCGGCCCGCCGCGCCATGGTGCTCTGCGACCCCAGCTACGAGATGAAGAGCGATTACGGGCGCGTGGCGACCTGCATGGCTGACGCCCTCAAGCGCTTTGCCACCGGCACCTATGTCGTCTGGTACCCCATCATCCCCAGGCCCGAAGCGCACGACCTGCCGCGAAAACTCAAAACCCTGGCCGTCAAAAGCGGCCGCAGCTGGTTGAATGCCGCTTTAACCGTCAAATCAAGCAAATTAACGACCGATACCAGCGGCGAGGTGGTGCGCCCCGGGCTTCCCGCCAGCGGCATGTTCGTGATCAACCCGCCCCACACGCTGAAAGCCGGGCTGCAGGCCGCCTTGCCCCAGATGGTCGAGTTGCTGGGCCAGGACCGCAACGCCGGCTTTACGCTCGAACACGGCGGCTGAAGCAGCCCAAGACCCGGCCCGGCGCGCCGCCTAAACGGTTTGCGCCCCGTGGCGCAGATGTTTTCCTGTCTTTACCGCCGCAGTGAGTTGTGGCAAGGTTGCCCGTACCCTGCCCCCGGTTCTCTCATTTCCACCCGGCGCTTCATCCTCTTCCATGTCTGTCCAGGCCCAGCCCAGTTCTTCCGCCACCCCGGCCGTCCCCGGCCGCGGGCGCAGCGTGCAAACCGAAGACGCCATGGAGGCCGAAATAGCACGCCAGGTCGCGCTGCGCACGCGCGAGCTGAGCGCCTCGCTGGCGCGCTACCAGACCATGGTCGACCTGGCGACCGAAAACATCTGCGTCGGCCAGGGCGGCCTGCTCCGCTTTGCCAACCCCCCCTGCCTGGCCCTGCTGGGCACGCAGGCCGCCTCCATGGCGGACAAGCTGATGATCGAATACATCCACCCGGAAGACCGCGACTTTGTTTCCGGCAAGCACAAGTTGCGCGCCGCCGGCAATGTCGTGCCGGCCTTTGAGGCGCGCTTCCAGCGCGACGACGGCACGGTCTCCTGGGTGGAAATCAACGGCGTGCTGGTGGACTGGGAGGGTGCGCCGGCGGACCTGTTCTTCCTGAAGGATGTCACCGAGCGCAAAAGGCTGGAGGCCCTGACCCGGTCCGCGGCCGAGCGCTACCGCGCCGTGGTGGAAAACGTCAACGACGCCATCCTGGTGGTGCAAAAAGGCATAGTCCGCTACTCCAACGCCAGCGCGCAAGCCTTGTTCGGCCATGTGCTCATCGGCCTGCCTTCGATGCACCTGATCCATCCCGACGACCGCCCCATGGTGCAGCAGCGGCGCGAGCTGATGCAATCGGGCACCATGGTCAGTGCCTACGAGGCCCGTTTCATCACACCGCCGCGCGAAACCATGGCGCCTGCGCTGCGCACCGGCTGGGCCAGCATTTACGGCACGCGCATTGAATGGGACGGCGAGCCGGCTTTGCTGGTGTTGATGTCCGATATCAGCGAGCGGCGCCGGCTCGACGAGGAGCTCAAGAGCGCGCTGGTGCAGCGCGAGGCCATCCTGGAAACCACCGCGGTCGGCGTCACCTTCCTGAAAGAGCGGCGCCACCAGTGGCTCAACCGTACGCTCGCCGCCATGCTGGGCTACAGCCCGGCCGAACTGCTGGGCCAGGAAACCCGGGTGCACTATCCGAGCGACGAAGAGTTCGAATACCTGGGCGGGCTGGCCTACGCCCAGATCACACAGACCGGCCTGTTCTCCGCCGAAGCGCGCATGCGCCGCAAGAACGGCGAGCTGATCTGGGTGCAGCTGGACGGCTCCGCGCTGGACCGCAGCCGGCCGGAGGAAGGCTCGGTCTGGACCTACGTGGACATCACGCGCCGAAAAGAGGCCGATGAGGAAACCCGGCGCGCACTGGTGCATGAACGCGAACTGGGCGAACTCAAGACCCGTTTCGTGTCCATGGCCTCGCATGAATTCCGCACGCCGCTGGCCACGATTCTTTCTTCGGCCGAACTCATAGAGCACTACGGCGAAAAAATCACGCACCGCGAGCGGCAGGACATCATGGCCGACCTGGTGGTGGCGGTGAAACGCATGCAGGGCATGCTCGAGGACATGCTGACCGTCGGCCAGGCCGACGCCGGCAAACTCAGGCTGAACCTGCGGCCGGTGGACATCGCTGCGCTGTGCCGCAAGCTCGTCACCGAGGTCCACACCAGCGACGCGGGCCAGCACGCCATTGAATTCGAGGCACCGGTCGGCCACGACACGTTTTCGCGGCTGGTCATGCTCGACGAACGGCTGGTGCGCCACATCTGCACCAACCTGCTGACCAACGCCTGCAAGTACTCAGCCCCCGGCAGCGTGGTGGTGCTGACGCTGGACCACCGGCAAGCCGAGGACGGCCAGAGCGGTGACGAGCTGATCCTGCAGGTCGGCGACGAAGGCATTGGCATACCGGATTCAGACCTTCCGCGGCTGTTCGAAAGTTTTCACCGGGGCTCCAACGTGGGCAACCGGCAGGGTTCCGGGCTGGGCCTGGCCATCGTGAAACACGCGGTCGATCTCCACCACGGCAAAATCGAGGTGGCGAGTACGCCAGGCGCGGGCACCCGGTTCACGGTCAGCCTGCCCATCTCCCCCCGAGGACAGACATGACCCTGATACTGATCGTTGAAGATGACGACGCCATTCGCAGCAACATCGTGCGCCTGCTCAAGCTGGAAGGCTTTGAGACCGCCGCCGCGGCCGACGGCCTGCAAGGCCTGGCACTGGCCCACGCCAGCCGGCCCGACCTGATCATCTCGGACGTGGGCATGCCCGGCATGAACGGCTTCGAGTTGCTGGCCACGGTGCGCGCCGACCGTGAACTGGCCAACACCCCCTTCATGCTGCTCACCGCCCTTGACGACCGCGACAGCATGCGCCGCGGCATGACGGCCGGGGCGGACGACTACCTGTCCAAGCCCTTCAGCCGCGCCGAACTGCTGGATGCCGTGAACGCCCAGCTCAAGAAAAAAGCCCGGGTGCGCGAAGCCATCGACTCCGAAGTGGCTGCCGGCGAAGAGCGGCTGCGCGCGGCTTTTTCCCACCGCATCAGCGGCGACCAACCCGACTCCATACCCATGGACATCCCGGCCTCGGCCCAGACCGAGGAACTCTCCAGCGCCACCGTGCTGGTCGCCAGCATTCGCAACTTCACGTCCATCGCCGAGAAGCTCAGTGCCGCCGAGGTCTCGCAACTGCTCACGGAGTACTTCGAGCGCGCCTCCGAGCCCGTGCTCAAAAACAGCGGCCGCCACATCAAGTTCATCGGCGACGGCCTGATGGCCGTGTTCTCCGACACCATGACCGGCTCGCCGCTGCCGGCGCCGCGCCGCGCAATTTCCGCCGCCCTGGCAATGGCGCTGGCCACGCATGAATTCCGCGACTGGCTCGACGAGCGCTTCGGCGCGCGCGCCCTGCCGCCCTTTGCCATGGGTGTGGGCATTCACAGCGGCGCCGTCACGCTGTGCCAGCTCGGCACGCAGCAGAACAAGGAGCTCACACCCGTCGGCGAAACCGTGACCCTGGCCGCGCGCCTGGAAAGCGCGTCCGAGGAAATGGGCTGGACGGTGATGGCCAGCGAGGAGGCGCTGGCCCAGGCGGGCACCGGCATACAAACGGGCACCCACACCTCGCTGGTGGTGACGGGCAAGAACCTCGCCATTGACGTGGCCGAGGTCACCGGCCTGGTCACCACCATGGAAGACAAGATCCACGGCATGGCCAGCCTCACCGAGCGCGCCCGCGAGATCAGCGACGCGGTGCGCGCCAATTCGGACATCACCGCGCGCGCCGTCAAGGGCGCGCTGGACTCCAAGCTCTCGGCGCTCAAGGACTTGCGCTTCGACGCCGGCAGCGAGCCGGTGCGGCTCAAGGGCTACCGCATCACGCGCAAGATAGGCGCGGGCGGCATGACCGAGGTCTACCTGAGCGAGCGTGAATCCGACGGCCTGCCCATCGTGCTCAAGGTGCTGGACTCGCGCGGCAAGGAAGCCTCGGAGCATCTGGTGCGCTTCATCCAGGAATATGCCCTGCTCTGCAAGATAGACCACCCGCACGTCATCAAGATCTACGACCAGGGCTTTACCGACGAGCACGCCTACATCGCGATGGAGTACTTCGAACGCGGCGACCTGCGCGGCCTGTTCGGCCCAAGCCTCGCGCGGCCGCAGGCACTGACGATCGTGCGCGAGATCGCCGAGGCCCTGTCGGCCATCCACTCGCATGGCATCGTGCACCGCGACATCAAGCCCGAAAACGTGATGCTGCGCGCCGACGGCAGCGTGGCGCTGGCCGACTTCGGCATCGCCAAGTCCATGCTGCAGTCGCCAAGCATGGGCCTGACGCAAACCCACCACGGCGATGTGGTGGGCACGCCCTATTACATGAGCCCCGAACAGGCCACCGGCCGCAAGGTGACGGCCCAATCCGACCTCTACAGCCTGGGCGTGATGCTGTTCGAAATGCTCGCCCACCGCAGGCCTTACATCGCCGAGTCGCTCGAATTGCTGCTGGCAAAACACCTGAATGCCGAAACCCCGGCGCTGCCGGCCGAACACGCCGTGCTGCAGGGCGTCGTCAACAAGCTGATGGCCAAAAACCCCGAGCAGCGCTATGAATCGGCCGAGGCCTTTTTGCTGGAGCTGGAAGCCGTAGCGCCCGCGCCCGAGATCAGTTTGTAAACACGCAGACCGCGGGGGCTCTCTCTTCACCAGCAGGGGCCGCGGAACCGGCTTTGCCGGGCCGCAGGCGCAGCGGCCCCCTCTGGGGGCAGCGACCCACACGCAGTGGGGGAGCGTGGGGGCTAATATTTCAGCGCGGTGCTCTTGCCCCAGAAAACCCGGTAGGCGAAAACCGTATAGCCAATGATCATCGGCAGCACCACCGCCGCGCCGGCCAGGATCACACCCATGGCTTCGGGCGCAGCGGCCGCCTTCCAGATGTCCAGGCTGTCAATCACCAGCCATGGAAACAGGCTGTAAGCCAGGCCGTAAAAGGCCAGCAAAAACACGCCCACCGTAGCGCCGAAGGGCACCCAGGCGCCGTATTCATTGCCCTGTGCCAGGCGCACCGGCAGGCGCTGCAGGCTGCGGTAGATCACGCCGAACAGCACCAGCGTGGCGGCGGGAATGGGCAGCAGCAACACGATGTTGGGGAAGGAGAACCACTTGTTGAAAATGCTGTGGCTGACCAGCGGCGTGGCGATGGAAATCGCCGCCACCCCGGCCATGGTGAACCACAGGCTGGCGCGCGCCCAGCGCACGGCCTGCAGCTGCAGCGCTCCTTCGGACTTGATGATGAGCCAGCCCGAACCCAGCAGGCAATAGGCCGCCACCAGTGCGGCGCCGATAACGGCGTTGAACACAATCGTCCACCAGGTGGTAGCAAAGCCGGTGATCAGCGAACCCAGCATATAGCCCTGCGACCAGCTCGCCAGCAGCGAGCCGGTGTAGAACATGCGGTTCCAAAGCGGCTTGTGGCTGGCCCGCGCCTTGACGCGAAAGTCAAAGGCCACGCCGCGCAGCGTGAGGCCTATCAGCATGAAGGCCACCGGCAAATACAGCGCGCCCAGGATGACGCCGTGCGCGATCGGAAACACCGTGAGCAGGATGCCCACGCCCAGCACCAGCCAGGTTTCATTGGCATCCCAGAAGGGGCCTATGCTGGCGATCATGGTGTCCTTGTCGTCGTCGCCGGCGCGGTGCATCAGCACACCCACGCCCAGGTCATAGCCGTCCAGGATCACATAGGCCAGCATCGCCAGCCCCATCACCACCAGGAAGACAATCGGCATCCAGCCGGCGGCTTGCGTCAGGTCGGGGGCAAGGTCAAGCATGGGGAGCTCCTTCCTTTTCGGGGTAGTTCACGACGTTGAGTTCCTTCTCGGTCTCGCCGGCGGTGTTGTCGTCATCACCAAAGGGCTTGTCCGCATGCTTTTTGTGGCGCGCGAGGTAAAACACCACCGACACATACGACGTCAGCAGCACCGCGTACAGCGCAAGGTAAAGCGACAGCGTGAGCGCGATGCGCGGCGCCGGCACTTTGGAAGCAGCGTCAGCCGCCGTCAGCACGCCCGTCACCAGCCAGGGCTGGCGGCCGATTTCGGTCACATACCAGCCCGCGAMCAGGGCAATCCAGCCCGCGAAAGTCATGGCCACCAGCACGCGCGCGTGCCAGACCGTCAGCGTGCGCGCCGGGTCTTTCTTCCACGGGGCCAGCTGCAGCACGCTGGCCCAGCTCACGGCCAGCATCAGCAGGCCCACACCCACCATGATGCGGAAGGCCCAGAACACCGGCGCTACCGGCGGGTGCTTGCCCTCGAACTGGTCCAGGCCCTTGACCTCGCCGTCCAGCGAATGCGTGAGGTAGAGCGAGGCCAGCTTGGGAACCGCGATCTCGTAGCGGTTTTCTTTGGCCTTTTCGTCCGGCAGCGCGAACAGGATCGCGGGCACGCCTTTTTCGGTTTTCCAGATGCCCTCCATCGCGGCCAGCTTGGCCGGCTGGTGCTCCAGCGTGTTCAGGCCGTGCTGGTCGCCCGCGACGATCTGCAGCGGGATCAGCATCGCGGCCGTGTAAATGCCGGTCTTCAAGCCTGCCATCACCTCGGGCCCGCGGTCCTCGCGCAGCCACCGGTAGGCCGAAATTCCCGCCACCAGAAAAGCCACCGTGAGCCCCGAGGCCAGCAGCATGTGCGTGAGGCGGTACGGGAACGACGGATTGAAGATGACTTGCAGCCAGCTCACGACATGCGCCTGGCCGTTGATCATTTCAAAACCCGCGGGCGTCTGCATCCAGGAGTTGAGCGCCAGGATCCAGAAGGCCGACAGCGTGGTTCCGCCCGCCACCAGCAGGGTGGCCACGGTGTGCATGGTCTCGCTGACGCGTTCGCGCGCAAACAGCATCACGCCCAGCATGGTGGCCTCCAGGAAGAAGGCCGTCAGCACCTCATAGGCCAGCAGCGGCCCGGCGATGTTGCCGACCTTCTGCATATAACCCGGCCAGTTGGTGCCGAACTGGAAGCTCATGGTGATGCCGCTGACCACGCCCAGCGCGAAGGTGAGCGCGAAAATCTTCACCCAGAACTGGTAGGCGTCCATCCAGAACTGGTCCTGGCTTTTGACGAAGCGCAGCTTGAAGTACAGCAGCACCCAGCCCAGCGAGATGCTGATGGTCGGAAACAGGATGTGGAAAGTGATGTTGGCCGCGAACTGGATGCGGGCCAACAGGAATGCGTCAAGTCCGTCCATCGTCAACTCCTGGTGTCATCGGGAAGGTTGGCAGGCGCCGCCGCGGGTTCGGGCGCATCGGAAGGCGTGGCTGCCACTGTGGGGGATGCCGCGCGGCCTGTCAAACCGGCCTTCATGCTGCCGGCAACCTTGTTTTTCATCTCCAGCAGCTTCTGCACCTTGGCGCCCATCTTCATCAGGCTCACCAGCGTGGCTGAGTCCATTTTCTGCACGTCGGCCAGCCAGCCCGTCATGAGCTCGATCAAATCGTGCATCTGCTTCATGCGCGCCTGGGCGTGGATGTCGTCCGCGTGCGAGGGGTGCTCCATCAGCGCATCGCGCAGCATGGACAGCGTCGGGTCGATCTCGCGTTTGCGGCGCTCCTCGGCCAGGGTGCGGAAAATGGCCCAGACGTCTTCAGGCGCCTGGAAGTATTCGCGCCGGTCATTGGGGAGGTGCTGCAGCCGCACCAGGTTCCATGACTGCAGCTCCTTGAGCCCCATGCTGACGTTGGAGCGCGAAAACGCCAGCGCCTCGCCGATGTCGTCGGCATTCAGGGCCCGGGGAGACACATACAACAGGGCATAAATCTGCCCCACGGTGCGGTTGATGCCCCAGCGGCTGCCCATTTCACCGAAATGCAGGACAAAACGCTGGGTCAGGGGAGGAAGATTCATGGCGCCGGGCCTCTTTGATTTATTGAATTTTCAGGAATTACTGAAATTCTAATAAATTGAGGCGATTCGCGCCTATGGGCTTTATTGACCCTACCGGCCAGCGGGATGCACTGGCATCGGGCCTTCGCACGTGCTCACCCTCAGTCGGGTCACCGCTACTGGCAAGCCGGGCGCAAGCTAGGCATACTGGCCCGCCCCATCCACAACACCTCAAAAAGGATTCCATGCGCCACACCACCACCGCCCTCGGCTTTGCCGTCACCCTGGCCTTTGTGGCCGGAATCGCGTTGTCACCGTTGGCCCAACGCGCCTTGCCCGATGCACATGCGCAGGCAGCGCCTCTGGCGCCGGCGATGATTGACCTCGCGGCACTCAAGCACGGCGACATTCCCGCCACCCCCAACCCCGAGATGAACGCCAGGGGCCTGGTCATCACCGACAACGCCACCATCGGCATTCAGTCCGGCAACGTGGCAAAACACATTCACCCCAAAACCGACGAGATCCAATACATCATCGAAGGCAGTGGTGCCATGTGGCTGGGCGGCGAGCGCAAGGAATTCAAACCGGGCACGCTGATCATCATTCCCAAGGGCACGGCACATGGCGGTACGCTGGTGACCAGCGGGCCCGTCAAGGCGCTTGCCATCAAGATTCCGCCGCAGCCCAAGGACGACGTGACCTTCGTGAATTAAACAACTGGGCAGGCAGGCCCACAGCCGGTGAAGCGTTTCAGCGTGGAGTACGGGGCGCGGCAGGGCGCCGCCGTACAGGCGGGCGCATCCTGACCGCGGGCGGCGGCGCCACAGCCACCTCGGGCGTGGACTCCGGCACCAGCAGCACCACCTCCTTGAAGCCCATGCCCAGCATGCCCAGCTCCTCGGCCGCGGCGCGGCTCAGGTCGATGATGCGGTTGCCGGCGTAGGGGCCGCGGTCGGTGATGCGCACGTCCACGTCGCGGCCGTTGACCAGGCTGTGCACGCGCACCAGGGTACCGAAGGGCAGCGTGCGGTGGGCGGCGGTGAACTCGCGCATGTCAAAACGCTCGCCGCTCGCAGTGCGCCTGCCGTTAAAGCGCGGGCCGTACCAGGAGGCGGTGCCGCGCTGGAACTCGCGCGGCACTTCACCGCCCAGCAGTTCGGGGCGGGGCCGCTCGGTCAGGGATACGGGTGCCGGCACTTCATCAACGGCCTGGCCGGGCGCGTCATGCTGGGGCGCAGGAGCGGGCCGGGGCGAGACCGGGCGCGGCGCCGGCGATGTGGTCGGCGCCGTCGTGCAAGCCGCCAGCAAGGCGACCAAAGCGATGAAAGCCGCCGCACCGGTGGCACGAAGACCATGGACCACACCCTCGCGCATGGGTGGCCGGGCTCAGGCCCGCTGCAGCCGCCCGATGATTTCAGTCGTCGCCGCGGCCTGGTTCATCGTGTAGAAATGGACGCCGGGCACGCCCGCGGCGTACAGCTGCTCGCACAGGCCGGTGATCACGTCCAGGCCGAAACTCTTGATGGAGGCGGTGTCGTCGCCAAAGCCCTGCAGGCGCAGGCGTATCCAGCGCGGAATCTCGGCGCCGCAGGCGTCGGAAAAGCGCATCAACTGCGTGGAGCTGATGATGGGCATGATGCCCGGCACGATGGGCAGGTCCACGCCCAGGGCCTGCGCATCGTCGACGAAACGGAAATAGGCATCGGCGTTGAAAAAATACTGCGTGATGGCCGAGTCGGCGCCAGCCTTGACCTTTTTGACAAAGGCCTGCAGGTCGGCGTCAGCCGACCGGGCCTGGGGGTGGACTTCGGGGTAGGCCGCCACCTCGATGTGGAAGGCGTCGCCGGTTTCCTCGCGGATAAAGGCCACCAGGTCGCTCGCGTAATGGAACTCGCCGCCGGCGCCGTAGCCGCTGGGCAGGTCGCCGCGCAGCGCCACCAGGCGTTTGACGCCCATGGCCCGCAGCTCGGCCAGCTGTTTGCGCACCGTGGCCTTGGTCGCGCCCACGCAGGAGAAATGGCAGGCCGCGGCCACGCCTTCATCCAGGATTTCCTTCACGGTGCCGAAGGTGCCTTCTTGCGTGGAACCACCCGCGCCGAAGGTGACCGAGCAGAACTCGGGCTTGTGCGCGTACAGCGCCTGGCGCGCCACACGCAGCTTGGCCGCGCCTTCGGGCGTCTTGGGGGGGAAGAATTCAAAGCTCAGGGGCAGGTTCATCTCGAATCTCACTCGTCGTTATCGGTTTTTTTGTCACGCCGCTTGCCGCGCGCCGGCCCGGGCTGGCCGGCATGCGCGAGTTCGGAGTCTTCGTGCGGCGCGCGGGAGGCCCGCAGCTCGGCGCGCGGCACGCGCTTGGCGACCTTGCGCTGCGGCGCGGCCGGCAGCGGCTGGTCTTCGCCGGCCACGTCATCACCCTTGACGGCCTGGATAAAAAATTCGCGGTTGCCGTCGCCGCCTTCAATCGGCGAGTCCAGCCAGGCCTTGACCTCCAGCCCCAGGGCCGCGCAGGCATCACGCAAGCGCTTTTCCACAAACGCGAAGTGCGCCGGGTCGCGCACGATGCCGCCTTTGCCAATCTGGCCGGGCTGCAGCTCGAACTGCGGCTTGACCAGCATCAGCAGGTCGCCGCCGGGCTTGAGCAGGCGCACCACCGCGGGCAGCACCAGCGTGAGCGAGATAAAAGACAGGTCACCAGTCAGGAAGTCGAAGTTCGCTTCAATGGCCGGATCTTCTTCGCCCTCATCTTCATCATCGAAGTCATCACCAAAGTCCATGTCGCCGCTGTCGCCCGCATGGCCGGCCACCAGGTCGGCGGCCGTCATGGAACGCGCATTGAGGCCTTCGATGCAGACCACACGCGGGTCGCCCCGCAGGCTGGCGTGCAGCTGGCCGTGGCCCACGTCCACGCCCACCACTTGCGCGGCGCCGTGCTGCAGCAGGCAATCGGTAAAACCGCCGGTGGACTGGCCGATGTCCAGGCAACGCAAGCCGGTCACGGACAGGCCCGTGGCCTTGAGCGCGCCTTCCAGCTTGAGCCCGCCGCGCGAGATGTACTTGGCTTCGGTGGTGTCCAGCAGCTGCAGCTCCGCGCCTTCCGGAATCTCGTCGCCGTTCTTGGCGACCTTCTTCCAGGGCGCGTCCGCCTCCGCGCGCCATTGCACGCCCGAGGCAATCAGGCGCTGGGCCTGGGAGCGGGTGGCGGCATGGCCGTGGTCGACGAGGAAGAGGTCAGCGCGCATGGTGCTCCGTGGAATGGACCTCTCGCCTGAAACCATCCAGGCGGAGTCCTAGTGTCTTGCTCCCTCTCCCTTTGGGAGAGGGTTGGGGTGAGGGCCAGCGGCCCCAAAAACCCACGAGGGCAAACAGGCGCCGCCAGCCCTCACCCCTGCCCTCTCCCAGGGGGAGAGGGAGGAATACCGCCACTACCAATTAATAGCGGTAGGTATTGGCTTTGTACGGGCCGGCTTTGCTGACACCGATGTACGCAGCCTGCTCATCGCTCAGCTCGGTCAGCACCGCACCGACCTTCTTGAGATGCAGGCGCGCGACCTTTTCGTCGAGGTGCTTGGGCAGCACATAGACCTTGCCGACTTCGTAAGCCTCTTTCTTGGTGAAGAGCTCGATCTGGGCGATGGTCTGGTTGGCGAAGCTGGACGACATCACAAAGCTCGGGTGGCCGGTACCGCAGCCGAGGTTCACAAGGCGGCCCTTGGCCAGCAGGATGATGCGCTTGCCGTCCGGGAAGATCACGTGGTCGACTTGCGGCTTGATCTCTTCCCAGGTGCATTTTTCGAGCGCGGCGACGTCGATTTCGTTGTCGAAGTGGCCGATGTTGCAGACGATGGCCTGGTCTTTCATCGCGGCCATGTGTGCGTAGGTGATGACGTTCTTGTTGCCGGTGGCGGACACAAAGATGTCGGCCTTGTCGGCGGCGTATTCCATGGTCACGACCTTGTAGCCTTCCATCGCGGCCTGCAGGGCGTTGATCGGGTCGATCTCGGTCACCCACACTTGTGCGCTCAGTGCGCGCAGGGCCTGGGCCGAGCCCTTGCCCACGTCGCCGTAGCCGGCGACCACGGCAACCTTGCCGGCGACCATCACGTCGGTGGCGCGCTTGATCGCGTCGACCAGCGATTCGCGGCAGCCGTACAGGTTGTCGAACTTGGACTTGGTGACGGAATCGTTGACGTTGATGGCGCGCAGGGCCAGCGTGCCCTTGGCCGACATTTCATTGAGGCGCAGCACGCCGGTGGTGGTTTCTTCGGTCACGCCGATGATGTTCTTCAGGCGGCGGCTGTACCAGGTCGGGTCTTGAGCGAGCTTGGCCTTGATCGAATTGAACAGGCAGGTTTCTTCTTCGCTGGTGGGCTTGGAGATCAGGCTGGCGTCTTTCTCGGCCTTGGTGCCCAGGTGCATCAGCAGCGTCGCGTCGCCGCCGTCGTCCAGGATCATGTTGGGGCCTTCTTCAGGCGTACCCTTGGCGCCCTTGAATTCAAAGATGCGGTGGGTGTAGTCCCAGTAGTCGGCCAGGGTTTCGCCCTTGATGGCGAACACCGGCGTGCCGGCGGCGGCGATCGCGGCGGCGGCGTGGTCCTGCGTGGAGAAGATGTTGCACGAAGCCCAGCGCACGTCGGCGCCCAGGGCCTGCAGGGTCTCGATCAGCACGCCGGTCTGGATGGTCATGTGCAGCGAGCCGGTGATGCGCGCGCCCTTCAGCGGCTGCGCCTTCGCGAACTCTTCGCGGATGGCCATCAGGCCGGGCATCTCGGTCTGGGCGATGTTCAGTTCCTTGCGGCCCCAGGCGGCAAGCGAAATGTCGGCAATGATGTGGTCGGTGGAAGGCTTCAAGACGGCGCTCATACGGTTCTCCAAAAATCAAACGTAACTGGGCAAAATCGCCACGGGCATGCGGCATTCAAGGGAGGGGGAATTCAGTCATTCACCCGGCTTGAGAGACAGCGCATGCGGGTGAGCGTGGTTGCAATGAAGTCCTGAGCCTGGTCCACGTGGTGTGGCTTGCAACGCTCCTCAGGAAGCAGCCATTGTATCCAAGCTGTCCGCGCTTGCCCAGCCCCATCACAGAAGCCCAGGGCCACCATGCGAAAATTTCACCATGCAAGAACTCCCCCTTTGGCCCGCCGCGCAACGCCGGGCCGTCACCGGCCTCTTTACCGACATCGACGACACACTGACCACCGAGGGGGAAATCACCGCCGATGCGCTTCAGGCTTTGAGTGCCTTGAAGGCCGCCGGGCTCAAGGTGGTGGCGATTACCGGCCGCCCCGTGGGCTGGAGTGAGCCTTTCGCGGCGCGCTGGCCCGTCGATGCCATCGTGGCGGAAAACGGCGCCGTGGCGCTGCTGCCGGATGCCACAGGCGCCGCGCCACGACCGCTGTCCAAGATCTACCAGCAAGATGCGGCGACGCGCAGCGGCAACTTCGCTCGCATGCAGGCCGTGCTGGCACGCATTGAGCGCGAGCTGCCGGGCGTGACCCGCGCCACCGACTCGCCGGGCCGTGAAACCGACATCGCCATTGACCACAGCGAGTTCACCCGGCTCACGGATGAGCAGATCGCCGCCGTCGTGGCGCTCATGAAAAGCGAAGGCATGCATGCCACCGTGAGCAGCATTCACATCAATGGCTGGTACGGCGAGCACAACAAGCTGGAAGGCGCGCGCTGGATTGTTCGCGAGCTCTGGCAGCGGGACCTTGATGCCGAGATCGCGCAATGGGTGTACGTGGGCGATTCCACCAACGACCAGCTGATGTTCAAGGCTTTTGCCAACAGCGTGGGTGTAGCCAACATCGCGCGTTTTGTGCCGCAGCTGGCGCACCTGCCGCGTTATGTGACGCGCGGCGAGCGCGGCGCGGGGTTTACCGAACTCGTCCGCGCGCTGCTGGATTAACCCGGCCCATTCCCGCGGATAGGCTGGGTTCATCAAGCAGAAGCCGCGGAACCTGCTTTGCAGGGCCGCAGGCTTCGTCCCCTGCAAGGGGAGGGGACGCTACACGAAGTGAGCGTCGGAAGGGGTGAGCACCTATCCGCGCCGCACAGAGCCCCACCGCAGCCAGGCACCCAACGCGGCCACCGCCAGCACCAGCGTGGCATAACCCTCCACCGTGGCCGGCAAGCCCAGCGGCGCGATCAACCGGCCGGCCAGCATGGCCGGCACGCTGAAGGCCAGGTAGCTGACGGCATACAGCGCAGAAAACAACTCGGCCCGCTGGTGTGGCTGTGCTATCGGTGCCAGCGTCTGCACCTGCGCGGAGAAGGCCGAGCCGCCACCGAAACCGGCCAGCGCCGTTCCCGCAAAAAACAGCGCCACGGAACGGGTTGCCAGCGACATAGCCACCAGGCCCGCGCCCACGGCGAGCAAGCTCATCCCGACGGCGCTCATGCGCACCGGCGACAGTTTTTTCAGCAAGGTTGGCGACACCGCGCCCAGGCCGAAAAAGGTGGCAATCGCCAGGCCGTTGACGATGCCGTCGTGGATGCCGAAGATTTGCTGCAGCACAGAAGGCACCAGCGACAGGTACAGGCCCGCGAGCGACCACACCGCCAGCATCGTCGGCACGCCGCGCACAAATTCAGAGCGCGCCTGCACCGGCACCGAGACGCGCGGCACCAGTGAAGCCAGTGCGCCGGGGCGCGGCGTGACGCTTTCGGGCAGGAACAGCGTGGCCACCGCACCCACGACGCAGATGGCGGCCAGCACACCGAACACCAGCGGCACCGGATGCAAGGCGAACTTGACGGCGATACCGGTGAGCACCGCGCCCACGGCCAGCCCCGCCAGCGGCGAAACGCTGCCTATCATCGCGCCCAGGCGTTTCTGCGCGGCCGGGGCGGCTTCCACCACCGCCGCCGTCAGCGCGCCGCCGACCATGCCGGTGGCGATGCCCTGCACAATGCGCGCCGCGATGATGCCGCCTATGCCCTCGGCCAGTAAAAAGGTCAACATCGCGCCGGCCTGCAGCAGCAAAGCCGCAAACACCACGGGCCGCCGGCCAATATGGTCAGAGAGCGAACCCGCCACCAGCAGCGAGGCCAGCAGCGCAATCGCGTAGATCGCAAACGCCACCGTCAGCAGCGCCGGCGAAAAACCCCACTGCTGCTGGAACACGACAAACAGGGGCGAAGGCGCGCTGCCCGCCACGAAGAAGGCGAACAGCAGGACAGCCAGCAGCGGGAAAGCAGCCGCAGGCGGCAGTTGCCACCGCGGCGCGGTGGCACCGGAAGAGGCATGCAAAGAGGGGGCGGCAGGTGCGGTCATGGGAAACGCTCGACTTTCTTAAAGCAAATTTATTTGCGTTTGTGAATTCTACGCCGTCGTTTAAGTTAACGCAAACATCATTGCTTTAAGCTAGAATCGTGCCATGAACACCCCTCTTCCCACCCAGGCCAAGCGCCCAGGCGGCCGCAGCGCCCAGGTGCAGGCCGTGGTGCGCAAGGCGCTCGAAGAACTGATTGCCCAGGAAGGCCGCGACAAGGTCACCGTGCCGGCCGTGGCCGAGCGCGCCGGCGTCAGCGCCTCCAGCATTTACCGGCGCTGGGGCGATGTGAACGGCCTGCTCGGCGATACCGCAACGCAGCGGCTGGACCCAAACCGCCCTCTGCCCGAGACCGGCGACCTGAAAACCGAACTCACGGCCTGGGCCCGGGAATTGATCACCCACCTCAACAAGCCCGGCTGCACCTCGATGCTGAAGGCGGCCGCCGCGCTGGCCGGCCCGGAAGATACCAACTGCCTGAAAAACCGCCGCGCCGAGGCCACCGTGCTTGTCAACCGCGCCCAGGCGCGCGGCGACGCCACACCCACGGTGCAGCAGGTGCTGGACCACATGATGGCCCCCATTGTTTACCGGCTGATTTTTGGCTCGGGCGTGGAGCCGGCCTTGGCGAGCCAGCTCGCCGACGAGCTGTTTGTGCTGGCAAAACCCGTTGATCGGTAAAGCCGAAGAACCGATACCCGTTCGTCCTGAGCCTGTTGAAGGACATTTCCCATGTCCCACAGGCTTCGACAAGCTCAGCCCGAACGGTTGTGTTTTCAAGGGCCGGCTTTATCGACAAAGCCTCAATCACCCCCCGTTCGCCCTGAGCTTGTCGAAGGGCTATTAAGACATCACAAGCGGGCTCGACAGGCTCAGCCCGAACGGTTCTTGAGAACAGGCAAAACTCACTGGCCCTTGGCGAGGCCCAGCTTTTCAATCAGCACTTTTTCCCGCACTACCGTGTCCTGCGCAAACTTCGTATAGTCCGCCGAACTCAGGTAGTTGGGCAGCATGTCATAGCGGCCCAGCGCCGCCACATAACTCGGCTCTTCCATCGCCTTCTTGAAGGCATCGTGCAGACGCCTGACCACCTCGGGCGGCGTGCCCTTGGGCGCGCCTATGCCGAAGGGCGAGTTCTGCACGATGTCATAGCCCAGCTCTTTCAGCGTGGGCGCATTCGGGAATTTGTCGAGCCGCTTCTCGCCCCAGGTATTGAGCACGCGCAGCTTGCCGGCTTCCACCTGCGGCGCAAAGCCGGTGCTGTCAGCGCCCGCCATCAGCTGGCCGCTGACCAGCGCCAGYATCAAATCGGCGCTGCCTTTGTAGGGCACATGCTGCAATTCAATGCCGGCTTTCTGCGCGATGAGTTCCGTCGTCAGGTGCGGGCTGGTCAGCGTGCCGGTGGAGCCGTAGGTCAGCTTGCCTGGGTTGGCTTTGGCATAGGCGACAAAGTCGGCCCAGGTCTTGAACGGGCTGTCGGCCGGCACCACGATGCCGAAGGCATAACCGGTCACATTGATCACATAGCTGATGTCCTTGACCGGGTCCCAGTTGATCTTGGTCGTGTAGCCCAGGCGGAACACACCCAGCGGGATCTGCGCCAGCGTGTAGCCGTCGGCCGCGGCGCTTTGCATCTGCTGCGCCGGCAAGGTGCCGCCCGCACCGGGCTTGTTCTCCACAATCACCGGCTGGCCGAGGATCTTGCCGGCGTTGTCAGCCAGTGAACGCATGGTGATGTCCGTCGGCCCGCCGGCCGGAAAGGCAATCACCAGCTTGATGGGCTTGGCCGGAAAGGTCTGCGCCTGGGCCGGCATGGCGGCTGCGGCCATCAAGGCCAGGGCGGCGGCGGTTTGCAGGAAGGGGCGGCGTTGCATGGACATGTCTCCTTTTTTTGGAATACGGTCATCATGCCCGGCGATTGGCTTTGGCGAATCAGGGCAACACCTGAAGGGCTGTCACGCTGGCGTCAACGTCCGGCTGTTCCATTTTTTCGCCGGATGCAAATATTTGACGAATAAATGGAACAACATATCAAGCGGCGGGTGAGCTAGCTCCTCGCCAACACGCCTTCCAGCGCTTTCCCGGTATGCGTGCCCAGCTTGACCACCGCCTCGGGCGGCGCCGACGCCACCACACGCCCGCCGGCATTGCCGCCGTCCGGGCCCAGGTCAATCACCCAGTCGGCTTCGGCGATCACGTCCAGGTCATGCTCGATCACCACCACGCTGTGGCCGCCGTTGACCAGGCGGTGCAGCACATGGATGAGCTTTTCCACGTCGGCCATGTGCAGGCCCACCGTGGGCTCGTCCAGCACATACAGCGTGTGCGGCGCCTTCTGGCCGCGGCGCGTGATGTCGTCGCGCACCTTGCTGAGTTCGGTCACCAGCTTGATGCGCTGCGCCTCGCCGCCCGACAGCGTCGGTGAAGGCTGGCCCAGGGTGAGGTAGCCCAGGCCCACGTCTTTCAAGAGCTGCAGCGGGTGGCTGATGTTGGGCATGGAGGCGAAGAAGTCCACCGCCTCGTCCACTTCCATTTTCAGCACGTCGCCGATGTTCTTGCCGCGCCAGGTCACGGCTTGCGTTTCAGGATTGAAGCGCGCGCCGTGGCAGGTTTCGCACAGCACCTTCACGTCCGGCAGAAAGCTCATGCCGATGGTGCGCACGCCCGCGCCTTCGCAGGTCGGGCAGCGGCCCTCGCCGGTGTTGAAGGAAAAACGCCCGGCACCGTAACCGCGCGCTCGCGCTTCCAGCGTGTCGGCAAACAGCTTGCGAATCGTGTCCCAGAAGCCGATGTAGGTGGCCGGGCAGGAGCGCGGCGTCTTGCCGATCGGCGTCTGGTCGACTTCCAGCACGCGGTCCACCGCCGCATAGCCTTCGATGCGCTCGCAGCCGGTCCAGTCCGGCGTCTTGCCCTTGTCGTCGGCGTCGCGCCCCGACTTGGTGGAGCGCTGGGTCACGCCCGCATGCACATTGGTCAGCAATACGTCGCGCGCCAGGGTGGACTTGCCGGAGCCCGACACACCCGTCACCGCCACCAGGCGGTACAGCGGCACGGTGACCGAAACGTCCTTGAGATTGTGCAGGTCGGCATTGACCACCGTGAGCCAGGAGGTGAAAGGCCCGGCCGCCACCGGCGCCGCGTTGTGCAGCGCACTGGCGCTGGCCGCGGCGGCTTTGAGCGCCGCAGCCTTGAGCAGGGCCGCCTTCTGTTTGCTCACGGGCTTGGCGTTTGCATCGACAGGCGCCTCCTTCACCACGGCCGCAGGCGCCGCGCCCTTGCGCGTTTCGCGCCGCGCATGCAGCGGGTGTATCAGCGGATTCGCCAGGTAACGCCCCGTCAGCGACTCCGGCACGGCCGACAGCTGCGCCGCCGTGCCCTGCGCCACCAGCGTGCCGCCGCGCTTGCCAGCGCCCGGACCTATGTCGATGATGTTGTCGGCGCGGCGAATCGTGTCCTCGTCGTGCTCGACCACCACCAGCGTGTTGCCGCGGTCGCTGAGCTTGCCCAAGGCGCCCAGCAAAATCTGGTTGTCGCGCGGGTGCAGGCCGATCGTCGGTTCGTCCAGCACGTAGCAGACGCCCTGCAGGTTGGAGCCCAGCTGCGCCGCCAGGCGTATGCGCTGCGCCTCACCGCCCGAGAGCGTGGGCGCGCCGCGGTCCAGCGTGAGGTAGCCCAGGCCCACGTCCTCGAGGAACTCCAGCCGGCTTTTGATCTCCGGAATCAGGTCGCGCGCAATGCCGGCCTCGCGGCCCAGCAGCGCGAGCTTTTCGACCCAGCGCCGCACGTCGGTCACCGACAGCGCCGCGATGTCGGCAATGCCGACGCCGGCAAACTTCACCGCGCGGGCCGTGGCGTTCAGGCGCGTGCCTTCGCAAGTCGGGCAAGCGGTGCCGGCCACGTCTTCCACCTCGGGCTCGGCAAAGCTTTGCTCGCGGCCCTTGTTGTCGTCGTCCATCACCGAGTCGTCAAACACCTTGCGCTGCTCTTTGGTGAGCTTGACGCCGGTGCCCACGCAGTCGGGGCACCAGCCGTGCTTGCTGTTGTAGCTGAAGAGGCGCGGGTCAAGTTCAGCGTAAGACGTCGCGCAGACCGGGCAGGCGCGCTTGGTCGAAAACGCGATCAGCTTGCCGATGTTTTTGGCGCTGGCGCCGGCCATCATCGCGCCGCGCAGGCCGTCCAGCGGCGCCAGCACATGGACCACACCCTTGCCGTGCTCCAGCGCGGTCGCCAGCGCGGCGCGCAAGGCGGCCTCGTTCTCGGGCGACACATGGATGTCGGCCACCGGCAGCTCCACCGTGTGCTCCTTGAAGCGGTCTATGCGCGGGAAGCCCGTGGTCGGCAAAAACTCGCCGTCGATGCGCAGGTGGGTGTAGCCGCGCGGCCGCGCCCAGTCGGCCAGCTCGGTGTAAACGCCCTTGCGCGCGATCACCAGCGGCGCCAAGAGTCCTATGTGCTGGCCGCGGTAGGTCTTGAGCAGCTGCGCCGCGATGCTCTCAGGGCTTTGCGGCATCACGGCCGCGCCTTCCTTGATGCAATGCTGTATGCCCAGCTTCACATACAAGAGGCGCAGGAAATGCCAGACCTCGGTGGTCGTGCCCACGGTGGACTTGCGCCCGCCGCGCGACAGGCGCTGCTCAATCGCCACGGTGGGCGGAATGCCGTAGACCGCGTCCACCTCGGGCCGGCCCGCCGGCTGCACGATGCTGCGCGCGTAAGCGTTGAGCGACTCGAGGTAGCGCCGCTGCCCTTCGTTGAACAGGATGTCAAAGGCCAGCGTGGACTTGCCGGAGCCCGACACACCAGTCACCACATTGAACTTGCCGCGCGGGATGTCGACCGACAAGCTCTTGAGGTTGTTCTCCTTGGCGTTGACGATCTGGATCAGGTTGGAGAACACCGGCCGCGTGGTCCAGGCCTTGGGCCGCGACTCTTCCACGCCGTGCACCTTGCCCATGGCCTGCTCGTATTCGCGCAGCGCCAGCGCGGTGTGCGATGTGGGGTGCTGGCGCACTTCCTCGGGTGTGCCCTGGGCCACCAGCAGGCCGCCGCCCTCGCCGCCTTCGGGGCCCAGGTCTATCAGCCAGTCGGCCGAACGGATCACGTCAAGGTTGTGTTCGATCACGATGAGCGAATGGCCGGCTTCCAGCAGCTTGCGCAGCGCGCGCATCAGCTTGGCGATGTCGTCGAAGTGCAGGCCGGTGGTGGGCTCGTCGAACAAAAACAGCGTGCCGCGGCCGGGCTGCCGGAGCGCCAGCGCCTGCTTGCTGGCGCTGGTGGTTTTGCTGGCATTGGCCAGAAAGCCCGCAAGCTTGAGGCGCTGCGCCTCGCCACCCGACAGCGTGGGCACCGGCTGCCCCAGCTTCACGTATTCCAGGCCCACATCCACGATGGGCTGCAGGGAGCGCACCACCTCGCGGTCCTGCGCAAACAGCGCAATCGCCTCGCTGACCGTGAGGTCCAGCACATCGGACACATTGAGCAGGCGCGGCTTCACATCGCCCACGGCCTTGCGCTCAATCGTCACCTCCAGGATTTCGGCGCGGTAGCGCTTGCCGTCGCAGTCGGGGCAGCGCAGGTAGACATCGCTCAGGAACTGCATCTCGACGTGCTCAAAACCCGAACCGCCGCAGGTCGGGCAGCGCCCGTCGCCGTTGTTGAAGCTGAACTTGGTCGCGGTGTAGCTGCGCTGCTTGGCCAGCGGCGCCTGCGCGAACAGGTCGCGCACCGCGTCCCAGGCGCCCACATAGCTGGCCGGGTTGGAGCGCGCCGTCTTGCCGATCGGCGACTGGTCGACGAACACCACGTCGGTCAGGTGGTCGGCGCCCAGCAGGCGGTCGTGCAGGCCCGGCGTTTCAGTGGCCTTGCCGAACTGGCGCAGCAATGCCGGCGCCAGGATGTCCTGCATCAGCGTGGACTTGCCGGAGCCGCTGACACCGGTCACGCAGACCAGGCGCTGCAGCGGAAAGTCCACCGTCAGGTTTTTCAGGTTGTGGTCGCGCGCGCCTTCGAGGATGAGGCGCGGCGTGTTCTCGGTCACCGCGCGCTTGAAGCCCATGCCCACCTGCTTGCGCGAGCCCAGGTAGGCGCCGGTCAGCGTGTCGGCATGCTTGATGTCGTCGGGCGTACCGTCGAACACGATCTGGCCACCCTTCTCGCCCGGGCCCGGTCCCATGTCGATCAGGCGGTCGGCCGCCAGCATCACGGCCGGGTCGTGCTCCACCACCACCAGCGTGTTGCCCGCGTCGCGCAGCCTGTGCATGGCCTGGGTGATACGGTTCATGTCGCGCGGGTGCAGGCCTATGGAAGGTTCATCCAGCACAAACAGCGTGTTGACCAGCGAGGTGCCCAGCGCCGTCGTGAGGTTGATGCGTTGCACCTCGCCGCCCGAGAGCGTGCGGCTTTGCCGGTCCAGCGTCAGGTAGCCTATGCCCACGTCGCACAAGTATTTCACGCGCGTCTGGATTTCTTCAAACAAGGACTTGAGCGCCTGGATCTCGGCGTCATCACCCATAACGCCCATCACGTTCAGCGACAGACCGCTGAAGAATTCTCGCAGCCGGTCTATGGGCAGGCGCATCAGGTCATGCAGCGCCAGGCCCGGCAAGGCCTCGAGTTGCTCGCGGCTCCACTGCACGCCCACCGGCATGAAGCGCTGGCCGGGCGGCAGCACCGCATCGGCCGCTTCCTTGGAGCCCAGGCGCCAGAGCAGCGACTCGAGCTTCAGGCGCGCACCGCCGCAGGTTTCGCAGGACGTGTAGCTGCGGTACTTGGACAGCAGCACACGGATGTGCATCTTGTAGGCCTTGCTTTCGAGGTACTCGAAGAAACGCTTGATGCCGTACCACTGCTTGTTCCAGTTGCCGTCCTTGTAGCCCGGCATGCCGTTGATGACCCAGCCCTGTTGCGCCGGCGTGAGCTTGTACCAGGGCGTGTCGCGCGGGATGCCGGCCGCTTCGGCGTGGCGCATCAAATCGTCCTGCGCTTCCTTCCAGGCGGGGGTTTGTATGGTCTTGATCGCGCCGGCGCGCAGAGTCAGTTTGTCGTTGGGAATCACCAGGCCGTAATCGACGCCGATCACGCGGCCGAAGCCGCGGCAGGTCTCGCAGGCACCCATGGCCGAGTTGAAGGAGAACAGCGAAGGCGTGGGGTTGGTGTAGCGCAGGTCGCTGTCGGGGCAGTGCAGTCCAGTGGAAAAGCGCCACATCACATCGGGCTGGCCGTCCTCCGCATGCTGCACATAAACATTGAGGCGCCCGCCGCGCTTGAGCGCGGTTTCAATCGCATCCATCACACGGGACTTTTCCACCGCATGGGTGCGAAAGCGGTCGGCCACCACGTCCAGCAGCTTGTGCGGGCCGGCCGGCGTGGCCACGTCGCGCTGCGCATGCACCCGCGTGAAGCCGCTGACCGACAGCCACTGCTCGACCTGCTCGGCGCTGGTGTTACCCGGCAGCTCGACCGGGAAGGTCAGCACCACACGCGGGTCGCCTTCTTGGGTACGCGCCATCAGTTCGGCGTAAATCGACTCGGGCGTGTCGTGGCGCACGTTCTGCGCGGTCTGCTTGTCGAACAGTTGCGCGGCGCGCGCGTACAGCAGCTTCAGGTGGTCGTTGAGCTCCGTCATCGTGCCCACGGTGGAGCGCGAGCTGCGCACCGGGTTGGTCTGGTCGATGGCGATGGCCGGGGGCACGCCTTCCACCTTGTCGACGGCCGGCTTGTCCATGCGGTCCAGGAACTGGCGCGCATAGGCCGAGAAGGTTTCCACGTAGCGGCGCTGGCCTTCCGCGAACAGGGTGTCGAACACCAGCGAGGATTTTCCGGAGCCGCTGGGGCCGGTGACCACCGTCATTTCACCGGTGCGTATGTCAAGGTCGAGGTTTTTGAGGTTGTGCTGGCGCGCGCCGCGGATGCGGATGGTTCCCTGGGACATGAGTGCGGACTTTCCTGAAGAGGTCAAACATTCTAGGCAAAGCATCCGCCTGTGCAGGATGTAGGGATTAAGGGCCTTTTCCCCTGTTTTTTTACCGCTTTTCGCCGCGTAAATTAGGGCACATTCTGGTTTCCCTGCTCGCTGTTTTGGCGCTTTCGTGTTTAACTTTGCACACAGGGATTGATCAAAAAAAACACGGAGACACACCATGTCAAAAATCACGCGTTTGTGCGCGGCACTGGCGATGGCAGCCCTGAGCCAGCTGGCCCAGGCACAGATTCTGGTCGGGCAGAGCGCGGGCTTCACCGGCCCCGTGGGCGCCGGCGTCAAGGAAACCACCGACGGCGCCAAGCTCTACATCGATTCCGTCAACGCCAAGGGCGGCGTGAACGGGCAAAAAATAGAGCTGGTCTCGCTCGACGACAAATTCGACCCCAAGCTCACCGTCGAGAACGCCCGCAAGCTGGTCGAAGAGCAGAACGTGGTGGCGCTCTTCCTCACGCGCGGGACGCCCCACACCGAAGGCATCATCCCGCTGCTCGATAAGCACGGCGTGCCGCTGGTGGGTCCGTCCACCGGCGCCATGGTGCTGCACCAGCCCGTCAGAAAATATGTGTTCAATGTGCGCGCGACCTACCAGCGCGAAGCCGAGAAAGCGGTGACCCACCTCGCCTCCATGGGCATCACCCGCGTCGGCATCGTCTATGCCGACGACAGCTTCGGCGCCGACGGCGTCATGGGTGCGCAGAAGGGGCTGGCTACGGCCAAGCTGCAACCCGCCGTGCTCGAAAAGTTCGACCGCAGCAAGCCCGACTTCGGGCCCATCGCGCCCAAGGTTTACCAGTCGAATGCGCAGGCCGTCATCATGGTCGCCTCAGGCCAGGCCGTGGTCGACGGCGTCAAGGCCTTCCGCGCCGCCGGTTCCACGGCGCAGATCGTCACGCTGTCGAACAACGCCTCGGGCGGTTTTGTGAAAAGCCTGGGTGACAACGCCCGCGGCGTGATCGTGACCCAGGTCTTTCCGTATGAGCGCTCCATCGCCTTTCCCATGGTGAAGGAAGCCCAGGAGCTGGCCAAGGCCAAGGGCCAGAACGACGTGAGCCCCGCCATGCTGGAAGGCTTTGCCGCGGCCAAGGTGCTGGTGGAAGGCCTGCGCCGCGCCGGCGCCAAACCCACACGCGAAAAACTCCAGGCGGCGCTTGAAGGCATGCGCAGGTACGACCTGGGTGGGCTGGAAGTGAGCTACAGCCCCGAAGACCACACCGGCCTGGATTTCGCCGACCTGTCCATCATTGGCACGGATGGCAAATTCAAAAGGTAGATAAGCCCCCCTGCCGACGCTCACTTCGTGTAGCGTCACCTCCCCCCAGGGGGACAGGCGCCTTGCGCCCGGCAGAGCCGGTTCGCGGCCCCAGGATTCACCCCCCCCTGCTGGCGCTCACTTCGTGTAGCGCCCCCTCCCCCACGGGGGACAGGCGCCTCGCGCCCGGCAGAGCCGGTTCGCGGCCCCTGCTTGCGAAGTCGCAGGCGCGCGGTGTCAGGCCGTCAGATTTGCTCAGAAGTAAAGCGCGTTTTCCAGTTCCTTGAACTTCTCGGGCCCCACGGCTTCCTTGATCTTGGGGGCCAGCTCCTTGAGCTTGTCGATGTCGCCCGCGGCTTCCACCGCGAGGTTGAGCCGGAAACCTCGCAAGCCTAGGGCGGCCGTGAGGCGCGTGGCAATCGGGTAGGCCCTTGAATAGTGTTCCTGTGCGTTCAGCGTGGGCGAACCGTCGGCGTTTTGCGCCGACACGGCAGGCGCCGGTGCTGCGGGCGGGGCCGGCGCCTGCACTGCGGCGGGCGCCAACAGGCCCAGGGAAATCAGGTGGGAAATATCTTCAGCCGTGACGCCCAGGCCCGCGGTGGCCTTGACCACCTCTTCCATGCTGCGCTTGCCGTCAAACATGATGAAGGCCGAGCGCTGCCTCGGTGTCATCGGGATGGAACGGTCCTGCAATGCGGATTGGCCTAATTCCGTCTTGGTGTAGATCATCGGCGGGTCTCCAGTAAATACGCCAGGGGTAACGCAGGTAGCTGCGCGTAATGCAGAGACATTTGTGACACTTTTTTGTTGCCCCTGATTCAATTTACCCCATTTTTAACGCCGATGCACCCGTTTTGGGCATGGTCGCGGCGCAGTCCCACAACTTGAAACACCTTCCGGAGTATTACGTCACACCACGGGCCGCGCCGCGGCGGCGACGGACGCGGGCGATGCGCCATGCTTTTCGCCACTGAGGTCTATGTCTCCACCCTTGCTGAGCAGGAACAGGGCCAGGCCGGCGACCACGACAAATCCAAGTACGAGCTTCCACATTTTTCAACTCTCCAGAAAAAATACCCAAAAAAAAGCCCCCGGCACATGGATGACGAGGGCCCGCAAAATATCTCAAATATCACCGGCAAATCCCAGGGCTCTTCAGCCCCGGAAACCGGCGCGGGCCGCTGGGCCCGCCCGGCGATCACACCAATCAGTCGTTGGCGTAAATATCCACGTCCTTGGTTTCCTTGATGAACAAGGTGCCGATCACCAGCGTCATGCCGGCGACGATGATGGGGTACCAGAGGCCGTTGTACATATTGCCGGTCTGCGCCACGATGGCAAAAGCGGTCGTGGGCAGCAGGCCGCCGAACCAGCCGTTGCCGATGTGGTACGGCAGGCTCATGGAGGTGTAGCGGATGCGGGTCGGGAACAGCTCCACCAGCATGGCTGCGATCGGGCCGTACACCATGGTCACCAGGAGCACCAGGTAGAACAGGATGGCCGTGACCGTGATCTTGTCGATCTTGGCGGGGTCAGCCTTGCTGGGGTAGCCGGCGGCCTTCAGGTCGTCAGCCACGAGTTTCTTGAACTCGGCGTCCTTCTTCTTGGCGTCGTCCGCGCTCAGGCCCTTGGCCGTGTAGCTGGGGATGGCGTTCTCGCCGATCTTGATGCTGGCCACGGTGCCGGCGGGTGCGGCGACGTTGTCATAGCTCACCGAAGCGCCGGCCAGAACCTGCTTGGCGATGTCGCAGGAGCTGGTGAACTTGACGGTGCCGGTCGGGTTGAACTGGAACGAGCACTCGTTCGGGTCGGCGGTCACGATCACCTTGTTCTTGGCTTGCGCGGCGGCGAGGTCGGGGTTGGCGGCCTTGGTCAGCGCGGTGAACACAGGGAAGTAGGTGACCACGGCCAGCAGGCAGCCGGCCATGATGATGGGCTTGCGGCCGATCTTGTCGGACAGCGTGCCGAAGATCACGAAGAAAGGCGTGCCCAGGATCAGCGAGTAGGCCACCAGGATGTTGGCCGTGGGGCCGTCGACCTTGAGCGCCTGCGTCAGGAAGAACAGTGCATAGAACTGGCCCGAATACCAGACCACGGCCTGGCCGGCGGTCAGGCCGATCAGCGCCAGGATCACGATCTTCAGGTTGCGCCACTGGCCGAAGGACTCGGACAGGGGGGCCTTGGAGGTCTTGCCCTCAGCCTTCATCTTCTGGAAGGCGGGGGATTCGTTCATCGACAAACGGATGTAGACCGACACGGCCAACAGCAGGATGGAAACGATGAACGGAATGCGCCAGCCCCAGTCGGCGAAAGCGGTTTCGCCCATGGCGGTGCGCACACCCAGGATCACCAGCAGGCTCAGGAACAGGCCCAGCGTGGCGGTGGTCTGGATCCAGGAGGTGTAGGCGCCGCGCTTGCCCTGGGGCGAGTGCTCGGCCACATAGACGGCGGCACCGCCGTACTCACCACCCAGCGCCAGGCCTTGCAGCATGCGCAGCGCGATCAGGATCACCGGCGCGGCGACGCCGATGGACGCATAGTTGGGCAACAGGCCCACGATGAATGTCGACAGGCCCATGATCACGATGGTGACCAGGAAGGTGTACTTGCGGCCGATCATGTCGCCGAGGCGGCCGAACACCAGCGCGCCGAAGGGGCGCACGATGAAGCCGGCGGCAAACGCGAGCAGCGCGAAGATGAAGGCCGAGCCCGCATCCAGTCCGCTGAAGAACTGCTTGGCGATGATGGCGGCCAATGAACCGTAGAGGTAGAAGTCGTACCACTCGAATACCGTGCCGAGCGAAGAGGCGAAGATCACCTTCTTCTGCTCGGCGGTCATGGGTCTGTTGTCGACGGCTGTTGCCATGATGTGTGTCTCCAGATAGTGAAGGCCTCCGGTATGGAAGCTGCACTGATTATTTTTGGAGTCCCTGACCTAGCTCTGACGTGAAAATAACAGGAGCTTGCGTGAAACTTATGCGTGGCTGACAACTCAAGGGGAAACCCTTGAGAAACTTTTCAGCATACGAAGCTTCTTCGGGAAAACGCGTAGAACCTTTTTACGCCACCGGTAAAACTCGCTTACACGGCTGCACGCCCGCTTACGCGCCTGCGCAGCGCGCATGCATGCGTTACGGCGCTACGCCTTGCGCGAAATGCCTACGGCGATGTCGCTCACGCCGTTCCAGCCATCACCCTCAAACCAGGCATTGCCCTGCAGGTATTCGCGCAGCATGGGCAGCGCGTCGAAGCCCCAGAAAATTTTTCCGTCGACTTCCATCGCGGGCACGCCGAACACATTCAGCGCAATCGCTTCGTCGGTGTTCTTCTTGAGCTGCGCCTTCGCTTCGTCGTCGTTCAGCGTGTGCTGCGGCGCAAGCTGCGCCGCGAGCGCGGCAAGCCGCTGCGCATCCGCGGCCTCGCCACCACCTTGCCACACGTGGCGAAACAGGGTTTCGCACACATAGCGGTTGGGGCTGGCCGGGTCCTCGGCCGTGCCGCAGGCGCTGGCCAGCCGCAGCAATGGCAAGGGGTTGAAGGGATGGCTTGCCGGCATCTGCATGGCGATGCCCTTGCTGTGCGCATGCCACTGCACTTGCCGGTAGGTCCAGTCGCGCTTGGGCGCGATCTCGGCCGGCCCCAGCTGGCCGTGGTGCTTGAGCATCGCGGCAAACAGCACCGGCCGGTAGCTGACGCTGTAGCTCAGGCCCTTGAGCGCTTCGGGCAGGTGCTCGAAGGCCAGGTAGGCATAGGGAGAGATGAAGTCGAAATAGAAGGTGATGTGTTTCATGCTGTCCCGCCCTCCAATGTCTGGTTTACACCCGCGCGGCCGCCATGCGCTCGCCCACGGCGCGCCAGATTTCGCGCTGCGCCTCGGGGCCGGAACGGGCCCAGGCTGAAATTTCTTCCAAGGTGCGGAAGCAGCCCTGGCACAAGCCCGTGTCGGCGTTGATGCGGCACACGGAAATGCAGGGCGAAGGCACGGCATCGCCTGCGACCTCCACCGCGCGGCCGCGCGCGGTCACCTGCGCGACGGCCTGTTCGCGCGCGATGCTTTCCTCGTCCAGGTCCACCGCCACGTCAACCACGGGCGCGCCGGTCAGCAGCTCCAGCTCCTGCGGCATCAGCTTGAACACCGCATGCGGATGGCCGGCCGCGGCCCAGACTTCGTCGAAGCGCATCAGGCTCAGGTCCACCAGCACCACCGCCTGGGTGATATGCCCGACGGGAGACACACCGCCTATGGAGAAACCTGTTTTGCTTTTCACGAACTCCGCATCGGCACGGCCCACACGTTTGCCGTCGCTGCAGACCAGGGCCTCGACCTTGCGCTCGTCCACCCGCCTGTCGCCCGACGTCACCACCAGCACGGCGGCATCGTCCGACTTGCGGCGAAAGATGATGCTCTTGGCAATCTGCCCCAGGCGCACGCCCAGCGCATCGGCCGCCTGCTGCGCGGTGCGGGCGGCGTCGTCCAGCATCACGGGCATATGCGGATGGCCGCATTCGCGCAGCACCGCTGCCACTCTTTGAACGCCCTCAGGCAAGGCTTTTAATTCGGCACCACACATTTCAATTCGCTCGCTTGTTCAGAAGCGCCGTTGCGGCGCGGGAATTTGGTTTGCGGCCCAGAAAGTCGCTGATGAATTTTCCGGCATCGATGAGCTTGTCCAGGTCAATCCCGGTTTCAATGCCCATGCCGTGCAGCATGTACACCACGTCTTCAGTGGCGACATTGCCGGTTGCACCCTTGGCAAAGGGGCAACCGCCCAGGCCGGCCGAGGAGGTGTCGAACTGCCAGATGCCCATCTGTAGCGAGGCCAGGGTGTTGCCCAGGGCCTGCCCGTAAGTGTCGTGGAAATGGCCCGACACATCGTTGATGTCGAAATGCCTGAGCGTCGCATCCAGCGCGCGCTGCACCTTGAGCGGCGTGCCCACGCCTATCGTGTCGGCCACGCCCACGTGCTGCACGCCTATGCCCTTCATCAGGCCGGCCAGCATGTCCACGCGTTCGGGCGCGATCTCGCCCTCGTAAGGGCAGCCCACGGTGCAGGACATGGCGCCGCGCACATAAATGCCCTTTTCACGCGCGGCCTCGACCACGGGGCGAAAGCGCTCAATGCTTTCAGCGATCGAGCAGTTGATGTTCTTCTGGCTGAAGGCCTCGCTGGCCGCGCCGAAGACCACAATCTCATCAGGCCACAACTCGCGCGGTGGTGCGATGGCCGCTTCAAAGCCCTTCATGTTCGGCGTCAGCACCGAGTAGCGCACACCGGGTTTGCGCTGGATGCCCGCCATCACCTCGGCGTTGTCGGCCATCTGCGGCACCCATTTGGGCGAGACGTAGCTGGTGACCTCAATCTCGGTCAGGCCCGCATCCTGCAGCCGGTGCACGAGTTCGATCTTCACCGCGGCCGGTACCTGGGCTTTCTCATTCTGCAAGCCGTCGCGCGGGCCGACATCGACAAGTTTGACTTTGGAAGGTAGTTTCATGGGGCTCTTTCAGACACGGTGGTCGCGCGCCCGCGACCTGTATTCATCAAGCAGGGGMCGCGGAACCGGCTTTGCCGGGCCGCAGGCGCAGCGGCCCCCTCGGGGGGCAGGGAGCTACGCGAAGCGAGCGACCGTGGGGGCCACATCTTCAGTATCCCTTTTTTGGGTCAACCACGCCGGCCAGGGTGCTTATGGGCGCACCGGCTGCGAGGCTGCGTATCTTGCCCGCGATCTGGGCAATGCTTTCCTCGCGCAGCGTACGCGCCGAGGTGTGCGGCGTGATCGTGACCTTGGGATGTTTCCAGAAGGCATGCTCCGCCGGCAGCGGTTCGGTACGGAACACGTCAAGCGTCGCGCCGGCCAGCTGGCCGCTGGCTATCAGCGCCAGCAGGTCCTCTTCCACCAGGTGGGCGCCGCGCGCCACATTGATGACGTAGCCGCCGGGCCGCAGGCGCGACAGGGTGTCGCGGTTCATGATGCCCGTGGTGTCCGGCGTCAGCGGCAGCAAACAAACCAGGATGCGGCTAGCCGCCAGGAAATCCTGGAAACCCTGGCTGCCCACCTCGCCTGAAAAGCAGCGCACACCCTCCACCACCTTGGGCGAGCGGCTCCAGCCATTGACCGGAAAATCAAACTGCGCCAGCGCGCGGCTCACGCGCTCGCCCAGCACACCCAGGCCCATCACGCCAATCGGGTAGTCGCTGCGCAAACGCGGTTTGCGGTAAGACCACTTGCCTTCAGCGATGTCGGCCTCATAGCCGTCCAGCTCGCGGAAATGGCGTATCACCGCATGGCAGACAAACTCGGCCATCTGCGCCGACATGCCGGCATCGTCCAGCCGCACCACCGGTACACCGGCCGGCAGCTTCAGCTTCATGAGCGCGTCAACGCCCGCGCCTATGTTGAAGATGCCCTTGAGCGCTGGCTGCTCGTCAAAGAACTGCTGGGGTGGTGCCCAGACCACCGCGTAATCGGCCGGCCCGGCGCCGGCGGACCACAGCGTCACCTCGGCATCCGGAAAAGCGGCCTTGAGGCCGTCAACCCAGGGCTGGGGTTTGGTGTCGGAGCAGCAAAAACTGATGCGCATGAAAAATCCCGTTTGAAGTCAAAGCAAAAAATCAAACGGCTATTTTCAACAATTCCGCGCCCTCGCTGACCTGGTCGCCCGGCGCGTACAGCAATTCCTGCACCGTGCCGTCGGCCGGCGCGGCAATCGTGTGCTCCATCTTCATGGCTTCCATCACCGCCAGCGGCTGGCCCTTGCTCACTTTGTCGCCGGCCTTCACCGCAAACGACACCACCTTGCCCGGCATGGGCGCGGTCAGGCGCCCGCCCTCGGCCTGGGCTTCGCCCGCATGGGCCAGCAGGTCTATCGACAGGATTTGTGTCGCGCCTTTGGCGGTGAACACATGGTCGAGTTCGCCTTGTGCGTAGACGGCCGCCGTCATGCGCTGGCCCGCGAACTGAATCTCCATGCCCTGCGCGCTTTCGGCAAACACCAGCGGCCCCGCCACTTCGTCCAATGCCAGGTGCAAGGCCCCGTCATGCCCATACGTCAAAGCGGCCTTGGCCGGCTCGCCATGGAACTCAAATTCAAAGCGCCGCTGCACCACCCCGTGCGAACGCCAGCCGTCGCGACGGCTGAAGGGGTCGGCGCCCGCCAGGGCCCGCTCGTCCAGCAGCTGTTTGGCCACCGCCGCGGCAGCCGCCATGGCCAGGCCCACGGGCTCCTGCTTGAAAAGCACGACTTCTTCGCGCTGAATCAGCGCGGTGTCCAGGTTGGCCTTGGCAAACGAAGGGCTGCGCACCACATAACGCAAAAACTGCACATTGGTGCTCAGCCCCACGATGCGGGTCTGCGCCAGCGCATCGTCCAGCCGGGCCAGCGCCTCTTCACGCGTGGCACCGTGCACGATGAGCTTGGCCACCATGGAGTCGTAATAGGGCGAGATCGCATCGCCTTCGCGCACACCGTCGTCCACGCGCACCGCGACACCGGTGTCGCTCATATTCGCTCTTTCAAACGCCGTGTGCACCGGCTTTTTGTAGACATGCAGGGTGCCGGTGGCCGGCAGGAAGTTGTTGTCCGGCGTTTCGGCGCAGATGCGCGCCTCTATCGCATGGCCGGTGATGCGAAGCTGGTCCTGCGCCAGCGGCAGCTTCTCGCCCGAAGCCACACGCAGTTGCCATTCCACCAGGTCCAGGCCGGTAATCGCTTCGGTCACCGGGTGTTCGACCTGCAGGCGCGTGTTCATCTCCATAAAGAAGAAGTTCATGCTGCCGTCTGTGCGCTGCTCGACGATAAATTCCACAGTGCCCGCGCCCACATAATTCACCGCGCGCGCGGCCGCCACGGCCGCCTCGCCCATCTGCTTGCGCATGGCTTCCGTCATACCGGGGGCCGGCGCCTCTTCCAGCACCTTCTGGTGGCGGCGCTGCACCGAGCAATCGCGCTCGAACAGGTAAACGTAATTGCCGTGCGTATCGCCAAACACCTGGATCTCGATGTGGCGCGGGCGCTGCGCGTATTTTTCCACCAGCACCGCGTCATCGCCAAAGCTGTTGATGGCCTCGCGCTTGCAGGAGGCCAGCGCGGCTTCAAAGTCTTCACTTTTCTCCACCGCGCGCATGCCCTTGCCGCCGCCGCCCGCGCTGGCCTTGATCAGCACCGGGTAGCCAATGCGGTCGGCCTCGCGCTTGAGCAGCGCCGGGTCCTGGTCGCTGCCGTGGTAGCCAGGCACCAGCGGCACGCCGGCTTTTTCCATGAGCTGTTTGGACTCGGCCTTCAGGCCCATGGCCTTGATGGCCGATGCCGGCGGACCGATAAACACCAGGCCGGCGCTGGCGCAGGCCTGGGCGAACTCCTCGTTCTCGCTCAGAAAGCCATAGCCCGGATGGATCGCCTCGGCGCCCGTGGCCTTGGCCGCTTCGATGATGCGCTCCCAGCGCAAATAGCTGTCCTTGGGCGCGCTGCCGCCTATGTGCACGGCCTCGTCGCAAAAGCCCACATGCTTGGCGCCCGCATCGGCGTCGGAATACACGGCGACGGACTGGATGGCCATGCGCCTGGCGGTAGCGGCAACGCGGCAGGCTATCTCACCTCTATTCGCAATCAATATCTTTTTAAACATGGTCATTCTTCTTCGAAAAAGGGGACGTCAAAGTAAAAGCGGCCGCAGTGCCCGGATCCGGCCTGCCGCTAAAAATGCGCGCCACACGGATAAACAGCTGGCGCAAGAATCGCCAGCACACCCGTATCAGCCAGACACTGAGCGCCAGCACCAGGGCCAGCAGCACCACAAAAATCAAGGGATGCACAATCGCCAGCCACAGGCCCAGCGGCACCAGGCCGTCTTCGAGCAAAGAGGCGCCAATATTGCTGAAGGGCTCGGGCGAGGTGTTGATGGCCGCGCGCGTGGTGGCTTTGGCGGCAAAGCTGGTGGCGGCCAAGGTGCCGCCCAGCAGGGCCGCTACCAGCGCGCCCAGGCCGTTGTCGCCGCCAAACACCGCGGCAGCCAGCGCCGCGCCCGCCGGGATGCGGATCACGCCATGCACCACATCCCACAAGGAATCCAGGCCCGGGATTTTGTCGGCAAAAAATTCCACAAACACCATAAAGCCGCTGATGCCCAGCACCACAGGGTGGGCCAGCAACTGCAGGCCGGACGGCAGCTGCACCCAGCCCATAAAACCCGCCAGACCGGTCAGCAGCACCACCAGGTAGAGGCGCACGCCGCTGGCCCAGCCCAGCGCGCCGGCCAGGGCAATCAGTTGTGCGGTGTCCAGGGTGGTCATGACGTCACGCCGGTTTGGAAGGCAGCCATGAGGGCTTGCGTTTCTGGAGGAAGGACTGCACGCCTTCACGCCCCTCAGGGCTCACACGCACGTCGGCAATGCCTTGCACCGTCATCTGCGTGAGCTCGGGTGTGATGGCCTGCCCGGCCACGTCCTGCACCAGTTGTTTGCACAGCTTCACGGCCTCGGGGCCGGCGCTGACCAGGGCTTTCACGATCTCGGCCACCTTGGCGTCCAGCGCCTCAGCCGCCACCACTTCATGGACGAAGCCCATGCGCAGCGCCTCGGCCGCATCAAAGCGCTCAGCCGTCAAAAAGTAGCGGTGCGCCGCACGCGCGCCCATGGCGCGAATCACGTACGGGCTGATGGTGGCCGGGATCAGGCCCAGCTTGACCTCGCTGAGGCAGTAGCCGGCCGTGTCGGCGGACACCGCGATGTCGCAAGCCGCCACCAGGCCCATGCCCCCTGCGTACACATCACCCTGTATGCGGGCAATGACAGGCTTGGGGCATTCATACACGGCCTGGAGCATGGTCGCCAGGCGGCCCGCGTCCTCCAGGTTTTGTTCATAGCTGTAGTCGGCCATGCTGCGCATCCAGTTCAGGTCCGCACCGGCGCAGAATGCCTGGCCGTTGGCCGCCAACACCACACATCGCACGTCGTCGTGCATGCCCAGCTCGACAAAGGCCTGGGTCATCTCGGCAATCACCTCCTGGTTAAAGGCGTTGCGCACCTCGGGGCGGTTCAGGGTGACGGTGGCGACCAGCGCCTCGACATGGATGGTCAGATGGTTCATGGTTTTTTCCAGACAACAGCGTCATCTACGGCGTAGAGAACACAGGTTTCATTGTTGTTCTTCGCGCAGAGCTCCAGCGCGCGCGCCATGGGGTCGTCTCCACCCCAGACATAGTGTTGCTTGCCTGCCTTGGGTGCAATCGCGAAGGCTCGGGGCAGCCTCTTTTTCAGGAAGGTGCGGTAAGAATTTTCCGAACCGGCATTCGCCGCCTTCAACGCCGCGATGTCCGCCACGTCGGCATAGCCGGTCGCCGCGGGGGCGCCATCAACGCGGCCATACTGCGGCAGCACCACGTCCAGGGGAAGCCCCACTTCCTTCATTTTCAGCAGCACTTTGTCCAGCCAGATATCCAGGCCATCAACACTGCCGAACATGGCATGCGCATCCACCCCGAATGGGCCGTAGGCCACCATCTCCCCGCTACCCCCCGCGTCCACAAAGGCCTTGAAGGCGGGCGTGATGACAGGCGGCGGGAAATAGCTGTCGTTCTCGCCGTAAAACCAGATGGAAGGTGTCTTGCTTTTTTTGCCATAGCTCTGGAAAGCGTCGAGCAACGCCAGCTCCCATTGGCAACCCGTGATGTATTTGAGACCACCCGCAAAATTGACAAACAGCTTGAAGCCCGGATCGGGCGCCTGCGAATAGGCCATGGTCGTCAAGCCGCCATGGGATTGGCCCATCATCATCATGCGGGTCGTGTCCGCCCAGGGCTGGGCGCCCAGCCACCGGACAATCGCGACCACATCGTCGGCCTGCGCCTGCCCGTTTCCTTCGATGTTGCAGCCGTCGCCCACGGCCGCCCCGCCCGAGCCCGCAAAACCCTGGCGCATGGGCGCCACGACGGCATAACCCCTCTTGAGGAATTCGCGCACGGCGGGGATAGGACGGTTCCGGCCCTGCAGATGATTGTTGCCGGTGGCCTTGCCATGGTTCAGCAGCACCACGGGGAAAGGCCCCTGGCCTTTAGGCTGAAACACGGTGACCTGCAGGCTGACGGGGATGAACTTGTCGTTCTTGACGAATTCAACGCGCTCGCCCAGCGACGCATTGACAGGATCGGACTCCTGAGCAGCCGCAGAGAAGCAGCACGCGGACAGCAGCAGCGCAGATGCGGCCCTTGCCCACAGCCGGCAAGGAAATTGGAGTTGCGTGGAGTTCATGATGTCTCTTTTTCTTTTGATAGCGTTTCGATAAGCGTCAATACCGGCTCGTGGATGACCCTGGCTTACATCCGGAACACGCCAAACTTGGTCTCAGGAATCGGCTGGTTCAGCGTGGCCGAAAGGCCCAGCGCCAGCACACGCCGTGTGTCCGCCGGGTCGATCACACCGTCGTCCCACAGCCGCGCGCTCGAGTAATAAGGATGCGACTGGTGGCCGAACTGGTCCAGCACCGGCTGCTTGAAGGCGGCCTCTTCCTCGGCGCTCCAGGTGCCGCCCTTGGCCTCAATCGCGTCGCGCTTGACCGTGGCCAGCACGCCGGCCGCCTGCTCGCCGCCCATCACGCAGATGCGTGCATTCGGCCACATCCACAAAAAGCGCGGCGAATAGGCCCGGCCGCACATGCCGTAGTTGCCGGCGCCGTAGCTGCCGCCGATGATGATGGTGAACTTGGGCACCTGGGCCGTGGCCACCGCCATCACCATCTTGGCGCCGTGGCGCGCGATGCCTTCGGCCTCGTATTTTTTGCCGACCATAAAACCCGTGATGTTCTGCAGAAACACCAGCGGGATCTTGCGCTGGCAGCACAGCTCGATGAAATGCGCGCCCTTTTGCGCCGACTCGCTGAACAAAATGCCGTTGTTGGCGATGATGCCCACCGGCATGCCCTCGACATGTGCAAAACCGCAGACCAGCGTGGTGCCGTAGCGCGCCTTGAACTCAGCAAACTCGCTGCCGTCGACGATGCGCGCAATGATCTCGCGCACGTCATACGGCTTGCGTGTGTCGGTCGGGATCACGCCATAGAGTTCTTCCGGGCTGTACAGCGGCGGCGCGGGCGTGCGAAGCACCTGCTGGGGCTGCTTTTGCCGATTCAGGTTGGCGACGGCGCGGCGCGCCAGGGCCAGCGCATGCGGGTCGTTCTGTGCCAGGTGGTCGGCCACGCCCGAAAGGCGCGTGTGCACGTCGCCGCCGCCCAGGTCTTCGGCCGAGACGATTTCGCCAATGGCCGCCTTCACCAGCGGCGGGCCGCCCAGAAAGATGGTGCCCTGATTCTTGACGATGATGGTCTCGTCGCTCATGGCCGGTACATAGGCGCCGCCGGCCGTGCAGCTGCCCATGACCACCGCGATCTGCGCGATGCCCGCAGCGCTCATGTTCGCCTGGTTAAAAAAGATGCGGCCGAAATGGTCGCGGTCGGGGAAGACCTCGTCCTGGTTGGGCAGGTTGGCACCGCCCGAATCGACCAGGTAAACGCAAGGCAGGTTGTTCTGCTGTGCGATCTCCTGCGCGCGAAGATGCTTTTTGACGGTCATCGGGTAATAGGTGCCGCCCTTCACCGTCGCGTCATTGCACACCACCATGCAGTCCACGCCGCTGATGCGGCCAATGCCGGCGATCACACCCGCACAGGGCGCGCTGTCGGTGCCGTCGCGGTCGGGGTACATCGCATAGGCGGCCAGCGGCGAGAGTTCGAGGAAAGGCGTGCCTGGGTCCAGCAGCATCTGCACCCTGTCGCGCGGCAGAAGTTTGCCCCGCGCCGTGTGCCGCGCACGCGCGGTGTCGCCGCCGCCGTGGGCAGCCTTGGCGACTTTGGCGCCGAGGTCGTCGACCAGCGCGCGCATGGCGGCGGCATTGGCCTGGAAGTCGGCGGAACGGGCGTTGAGCTGGGTCTCAAGAGCGGACATGGATTTTTTTCCTGATAAGGGGCGCCGGAAGACATGGCAGGGCGTACCAGCCCTACCTTAGCGCCAAACAGCCAGCTTAGCGAAAACCCGCCCCCGGCAGGCCGCCAACAAGGTTGCAAATCCTGCCAACGGCACCGAGAATCACCCAATGCCCTCCCGCAGCCCCGCCACTCCACCCGTCGCCGCCACCCCCATGGCCTTTGCCAGAAGCATTGCAGCCGCCTACAAGCGCTACGGCCAGAGCCCGGAGCACGCCCTCAAACTGGCACAGATCACGCCAAACCAGCTCAAACAGCCGACTGGCCACATCACCGCCCGCCAGATGGAGCTGCTCTCAGGCGCCGCGATGCAGGAACTGGGCGACGAAGGCCTGGGCGCCTTCAGCCGCAAACTGCCCTGGGGCAGCTACGGCATGCTGGCCCGCGCCTCCATCAGCTCGCCCAACCTGGGCGTGGCACTCAAACGCTGGTGCCGCCACCATGCACTGATTGCCGACGACATCACCCTGCGCCTCACCACCAGCGGCGACACGGCCGCGATCACGGTTGAAGAAAAAGTGCCCGGCCAGGTTGGCGAATTCGGTTTGGTCCACGTGCTGCGCAATATCCACGGCCTGGCCTGCTGGTATGTGGATTCGCGCATTCCCTTGCAGGGCGCACGCTTCCCGTTTGAGGCGCCGGCCCATGCGGACGCTTACGCTCTGATGTTCCCCGGCCCGGGCCTGCAGTTCAAGGCCGCGCAGGCCGAGATCCGCTTTGATGCGCGTTACCTGGCCTTGCCGCTGCGGCGTGATGAAAAAGCCTTGCAGCAGATGCTGCAACGGGCCTTGCCTTTGACGGTATTGCAGTACCGGCGCGACAGGCTGCTGGTGGAGCAAGTGCGGCAGGCGCTGGCCAACCCGGCGCTCACGTCACATACCGCGGAAACGCTGGCGGCAGCCTTGAACATGTCGCCGCGCTCCCTGCACCGCCAACTGAAGGAGGAAGGCGCCTCACTGCAGGCACTCAAAGACGAGGTGCGCTTTCAGCACGCCGGGGAACTGCTTCACCGCACCAGCCAGCCGGTGAAAAAAGTGGCCGCGGCTGCAGGCTTTGGCAACGAGAAAAGCTTTACCCGGGCATTTCGTGCGTGGTCGGGCGTCAGCCCCGGAGAGTTTCGCAAAAACCTGCAGGGCTGACGGGCCTTGATGCGCCTGGCCTTACACCGGATGCCTCCCTCAGCCAAGGCTGCTGAAAAAACCAATGGGCTGCAGTTCCTGCGTGACGGGCAATTCGTCACAGCGCGCCTTGATCTCCGCCGTGAAGGCCTTGAAGGACGTCAGCCCGGGCAGCGGGCTTTCCACTACGCCGTCGCCGTACATCGCCACATGCACAAAGCTCACCCCGTCGGCCAGCTTATGTGTCTGGTAGCTCAGGCCGGCAGGCTTCACGGCCTGCAGTTCGGCGTACACGGCGCGAACGAGGCGCTCATTTTCTGCGGCCATTTCGGGCTTGACGCGGTAACGAACGATGACTGCTCTCATACTTTTGCTCCTGTGGGTTGAATGAAATGGGATGCCTTGCCGCGCAGCCGAAGGGCTACCGCGGCACCGGCAAAAGAAAGAAGGGCGCAGGCCATCAGCGCCTGGGCAAAGCCGCCACTGAACTGTTGCGCGCTGCCATAGCCGCCCGCATGCGCAAACACCGTGGCTGCAACGGCCACACCCAGCACGCCGCCGAGCTGCCGCAAGGTCTGGAACAAGCCCGAGGCCTTGCCGATATCGCCGGGCTCCACCTCTGCCAGCACCGCGCTTTGCACCGCCGGCATGGCCATGGAAACACCCATGCCCGTCACCACCATGGGCAGCACCCACAGCGCGTAGGCACTTTGCGGGCCGGCCAGCAGCGCCACCCACGCCACGCCAATGCCCTGCAGGGCCAGGCCGGCCACCACCAGCTTGCGCGCGCCAACGCGCGCCACCAGGGCCCCGGCCACCGGCCCGACAAAAAACAGTGTGGCCGTCCACGGCAGCATGCTCAGGCCCGCGCCCAGCGGCGTGCGGCCCTGCACCACCTGAAAAAACTGCGCCATGAAAAACAGCGTGCCCATCAAGGACGCCGTCATCAAAAACCCCGCCGCGTTACCCGCCGCAAACACCGGCGAGCGAAAAAGCCTGGGCGGCACCATGGCGTCCCACGCCTCACGGCGCTGCAAAGCCACAAAGGCCGCGCCCAACACGGCCCCCATGCCCAGCGCGCCCAGCACAGGCACGCTGAGCCAGCCGCCGTGCGCGCCGCGCATCAGCCCCCACACCAGCCCCAGCAAGGACAACACCATCAGCACCGCGCCCCGCCAGTCCAGCTGGCCCGGCGTACCCTTGCTTTCGGGCACCTTGCGCCACACCAGCGCGGCCACCAGCAGCGCAAACGGCACGTTGATCCAGAAAACCCATTGCCACGCCAGGCCGTGCACCACCGCACCGCCTGCCACCGGCCCGGCCAGCACCGCCAGGCCGGTGATGCCGCTGAACAGCCCCAGCGCCTTGCCCCGCTGCGCCGGCGCAAACTTAGCCGCCAGCAAGGCCATGGCCAGCGGCAGCAACATGGCCGCGCCCAGGCCCTGGAGCGCCCGCCCCGCAATCAGCCAGCCCATGCCCGGCGCCAGCGCACAGGCCGCCGACGAGGCGGCAAACACCAGCAGCCCGCAGACGTAAACCCGCTTGCGGCCAAAGCGGTCGCCCAGCGCGGCAGCGGTCATCAGAAGCACGGCAAAGCTCAGCCCGTAGGCATTGACCGTCCACTCCAGCGCCTCGACCGAGGCGGACAGCTCATGCCTGAGGGTGTCCAGCGCCGTGGTCACCACCAGCGCATCCAGCGCCGCCATAAACGACCCCGCCGCCGCCAGGCCCAGGATCCAGCGCTGCTGCGCAGTAAAACCTGCTTGATTCATTTGTGTCACTTCATCGCTCCTTGTTGGGAGGCGGCGCACCCCATCCAGTGCCATATCCAGATGGATGCCCGCCTCTATGCCAAAGACGGCGGCGCCCGGCGAATCGATGCAAAAATATTTTTGCGTGGCCGCGCATCGTTCGGGCCCTCCCCAACGTCTCATAAAAGGAAACCCTCTGGTTTGCGACGGCCTTTCATCGGCAAAGCCACCCAAGCCGCCACCTCCGAAGCACAATCACAACGCCAAGGCCCCTTCATGAACGCCACACCCCACGCCACCGCCCTGCCCACCACACCCACCGGCACACCCAGCCCGGCCCTGCCTGAGTTCATCACCCTCATGGGCAAGCTGCGGCCCCGGCTGCACCGCTACTGCGCGCGCATGACGGGCTCCATCTTTGACGGCGAAGACATCGTGCAGGACACCCTGGCCAAAGCCGCGCAGGCTTACGACCCGGCCACGGTGCAGCATGCAGAGGGCTGGCTGTTTCGCATTGCGCACAACACAGCCATGGACTTTTTGCGCGGCAAGGCCCGCGAAGAAGTGCACCTTGCCGACGAAGAGCCCGACAGCACCGCCGACCCCCATGCCAGCGCCGAGCTGCGCCATGCCACCACGGCGGCACTGCGCACCTTCATGCAGCTGCTGCCGGCCCAGCGCAGCGCGGTCATCCTGGCCGACGTGCTGGGCTACGCGATGGACGAAGCAGCAGAAGTGATGAACGTCAGCCTGCCCGCCATCAAGGCCTCGCTGCACCGCGGCCGCCTGCGCCTGCGCGAGCTGGCCCAGCAAGTACAAGACAAAGCCCCACCGCCGGCTTTGTCGCCCGCAGACCAGGCTTTGCTGACCGAATACGCGGCCCGCTTCAACGCGCGAGACTTTGACGGCCTGCGCGACATGCTGGGCGACCAGGTTCACCTGAACCTGGTGGCACGTTTGCAACTGGACGGCAAAGCCAATGTGGGCGAATACTTCGGCCGGTATGCAGCCGTGACAGGGGTGATGCGCGTCACGCCCACCAACATGGAAGGCCGGCCGGTCATCTGGATACACCAGGAGAGCGATTCCACGGTCAATGGCGACTACATCGTGGGGCTCGAGTGGCGGGACGGAAAGCTCATGACGATTCGCGACTTCAGGTATGCGTTTTACTTCGATGATGGGGTGCTGTTTGATATTTGAGTGCGGGCTGTTTTTTGGGAGGGAGGCGAGCATGGACCGACGAGCAGCCCGGTCGGAATGGAACGGCCAGCCACCCGCGGAGTTTCGGCAAGGGAAACCGCCACTGGCCTGATTTGCCCCTTTCATGGCAGGACTTGTGACGCGCGGAACCCTAGACTGTTCGCATGATCACCCTTCACCACTGCGTCAGCGCCCGCTCCTTCCGCCCCCTGTGGATGCTTGAAGAGCTGGGCATGCCCTACACGCTGCGCATGCTGCCCTTTCCGCCGCGCGCGCTGGCCCGCGAATTCCTGGCGGACAACCCCCTAGGCACCGTGCCGCTGCTGGTGGACGGCGACACCCGCATGACCGAATCCGCGGCGATATGCCAGTACCTTGCGGCACGGCACAGCCCCGGCCAGCTGGACGTCCCGCAGACAGACCCAGCCTATGGCGCCTACCTCAACTGGCTGCACATGGGCGAAGCCACGCTGACCTTTCCACAAACCCTGGTGCTGCGCTATACCCACTTCGAACCCGAAGAGCGCAAACAACCCCAGGTCGCGGAAGACTACAGCCGCTGGTTCCTAGCCCGGCTGAAAGCCATGGACGCCGCCCTGCAGCAACAACAGCAACAGGAATTTCTCTGCGCCGGCCGCTTCACCGCAGCCGATGTGTCCGTCCATTACGCGCTCATGCTGGGCAACCACCTTGGCCTGGCAACGCAATTCCCCGATGCCGTCCGCCGTTACCACCGGCAGCTGGAGCAACGCCCGGCATTCCAGCGCGCCTTGCAGGTACAGCACCAGGCTGCGTTGGACCAGGGCATCCCGACCACCCCGGCGCCGGATATGCGGCCGGGGAAGGGATAGCGACAGGGGAAAATTACCCAGGGGAATCATGCGCAGAACTCAGACCTAAGCGCTTAAACTGCCGTGGCGAGTCAACGCAGGGGGAGTCAGAGTGAAAACAATCTGTGCCGCAAAAACAGTGGTGGCCATTGCCATGACGGCGTGCTCTTGGGTGCATGCCCTGGCACAAACGCCCGAGTTTCATGTCACGGGTGCGCTCGAGTCCGCACAAGGCGCCAAACTGCTTTTGGCCGACAAAAGACCGCCGCCCCAGCAACGCAATCCCAAAGTCCCCACGGCACAGGGCGAGCTGGACAGGTTTGGCGAAAAGAACTTTGACCAACCGCCGATTGAAGCGCTGAAACACGCACTGGCCGAGCAACTCAGCGAATCAACGCTGGCAACATTGGCCGGCGGCCTGGAGCTGACCGCCCTGGACATCGCCATCGGAGAGAAACGCGGCCGGCAGCTCAAAGTCAACGTCGAATACACCGATCAAATCAACACCGTCAACGGTCAGTTACCCAGCTCAATGCAAGATGTGGTGGGCTTGGCCCTCGGTAATGCCATTGCCAGCCTCTTGCTGCAGTCAGCGGCGGACCGAGCAGGCTCCCGTCTCGTCTTCGTCAACCTGTCGCTCGACAATCAGGGCACCCCAGTCTCCTGCCAGGGAGCCGGCAGCTTTTCAAGTGATGGCGTTGTCATGGGCTGGCACGCAGCCATTCGCGAGGCGGCCGCGCGCTGCGCCAAATTGATGGGGCCGTCGGAGCCTTTGAATGACCCTTTGCCGAATCGGGTGCGGTGACGTTTAGCAGGCGGCGGCAATGACATGCCGCCGCGCTCCCTGCACCGCCAGCTTCAGGAGGAAGGGGCTTCGCTGCAACAGCTCAAGGACGAGGTGCGCTTTGAAAAGGCCAAGGACCTGTTGCTGCGGACGACCAAGCCGGTCAAGCAGGTGGCCGAGGCTTCGGGGTTTCGGAATGAGAAGAGTTTTATTAGGGCCTTTAATGAATAGACCGGAATTAGTCCTAGGGAATTCGGACAAAGATCAGTAAGACTGAAAAATTCATAAATAGCCGATGCAACTTGACACTTGGCTCAAATTCGCTATCCACTAGTAGCATACTCAGAAAAAACAGTCGGTTGTCACCAAGACCCGCAGGAGGATTGAATGCCAAAGGAATTGATTAGTGCGACCGGGACGATTTACGCGCTCAATAACAAATTAAAGAATGGGCACATTCGACTTTTTGATAATCGTCGAGTTTCGTTTGATTTTTCATCACTGAATCCTCGTTCACTAGAGCCGCAGTTAAAGGACGAAGTGGAAGTCGTTTTTTCTCACGGCGAGGATGGACTTGTTGCCGATGCTGTAAGTAAACAATTCCCTTCGGACACTACTGCCAAAAGTTCAGGCGACCTAACTGAGCCTTCGCTTTTCCCCGAACTACCTGTTCCGGAAATACAAACCCCAGGGGATCTTGACACTGCTACCGCGGCAGTTGAACTATCGGTTCAGTCGAATAGAAAACTGTACGAGCAAGCGGCAATTGCCCGAGCTGAGGGTCGTTTCAGCGCAGCCCGCGAACTCTTTGAGCAAGCAATAGCAAATGGCGGTGGAGCGGACATCTACACGGCTTACGCAAAAATGCTGATCGAGGGTAGAGGCAAAGATCACGCTCAAGCACGGGAACTACTACGTAAGGCGGTAACTCTTTTTCCAAGTAAGTCAACATTTTTCAGCATGTTTGGACAAATGGAACGTCGCGCTGGCAACCTGCTAGCTGCGGAGAAAATTCTACGAGACGGTGTTAACTTACATCCATATCAAACTCTTCTTAAGATGGGACTGGCGCAGGTTCTCGCACAAATGGCCACTGCCACCAGCCTGAAGGAGGCTGGAGAGATATTCGATTCCTTAGATGCAGTTGGAAAACTAAACAAACGGGACAACACATATACCCGATTTAGAGCACTTGCTTCAAATCCGAGAGCTGGTCGCGCTTATTCGTTTCTCAACAAGGTAGCAGGATTTCACCCTGGTATTCCAGGGCGGCGTGAGTTGCCAATAGGCGTAAGTGACCTAGTTGTTGAAATTAAAGATCCGGAAGTCGACGCCTCGTTCGGCGTGAATGGTGCCTACCTAGTTCGCTGCTTTAGCAATGATCCAAAGCGGGCTGATATCTTGGCCTTGAGTAAGCACATCAGATCGCTCAAGGCTGACTCGACTGTTGGATTAATTAACGGTCGAGAAATGGTTCTGAACTCATCGATGGCATTTGTGGTCATTCCGAAAACTTCAACTGTTCGCGATTTCGTTATGAGCGTTCTTAGCGAAAACAATGAGGCAATCATTCCGATCGATGAGCAATTGATGCAGTCAGGAGGTGAGCCCAAAGAAAAACTGAGAGGCCTGCTGAGCCAGTATCTTGGATTACGCGACCTCTATGACAGCACCCTTCCCGTATCTGGAAGAAGGCTGTTTGGCCGGGAAAGACTTCTTGTTCAAGTGGCCGACCAAGCGAGACGTGGCGAATTCATAGGCATCTTCGGTCTTCGAAAAATGGGCAAGACGTCATTGATGTATCAACTACGCGACGAAAAGCTAAAGGAAGAAGCAGTTGCTTACGTCGATCTTCAGTCCAGTCCCGGATTGGCGATTCATAGTTTTTTACCCGTTTTGTGGGAGATTGAAAGGGATTTGTTGGATCGACTGGGGCCTAGATTCCCTCATTTGCACAGGATACTCCGTCTCGGCGTCTACTCGCGCTATAGCGACGCGGCTGCACAGATTGCCAGTCCAGCCTTGGTTTTTTCAGAAGATCTAAGGGAACTTTTAGATGAGATTTTGGCGCAGCGCTTACCGGGAGTAAGTAAGGTTGTTATTGTTCTCGACGAGCTTGAGCGTTGTCTACCGTTGGCCAGCCAGCAATCTATGTCTGGATATATCGAATTTTTTGGCCTGCTCCGCGGCTTAGCGCAAACTGAACGATATGGGGGACTGCTCTCAAGCGTGGTGGTTGCGGCCAACGCAGCCATCAGCGAAAAAGCCTACTGGGAAGGCCGAGAAAATCCAGTTTTCTCTCTTTATAAATCTATATTTGTTCCACCGCTATCTTATGAAGATACCGCGCAGATGATTCACAGCTTAGGAAAAGGCATGAGCGTCTACTGGGAGCGCGGAGCCATAGACCAAATTTTTCGAGAATGTGGTGGCCACCCCTTCTTAACCCGAATGTTATGTAGCCAGATAAGCCAACGTCACTTGCAGCGTCCATTGCAAGTGACAGGCCGGATGGTGAATATTGAAGTTCCCATTTTCATCCAAGATAAAAGCGATAAGTTTGAACAGATAACTGAGCTCCTACACGCTCATTTCCCCGAGGAAGAACGGTTTATTGAGAGCCTGGCCCTCGGAACTCAACCGACCAATGTTACGGACGAGGCCACACGTCATTTACTGGGATATCAACTAATTAGACGAACGCCGAGCGGATTCTCAATGTCTTTTAACGCGTTGACTTCTTGGCTGAAGAGGCGAGCAGGAGTTGCAGAATGATTAACCCTTATCGATGGAATCAAATCAATCTGGACCTAGTTTACGGGCGTCAATCTCTTATGGTTGACATGTTGAAGGCTCTCCCGTCCGTGCATGGAAATTCGTTCGGAATCACAGGTGCAAGGAGGATGGGTAAAACAACACTGCTCCGTGCAGTTGAGCGCGACCTCCGCAATGGTGCGCAGATTTATGCCGACTCAGGAACGCTCATTCTCCCGGTTTATTTAGACGGACTCACTTTGCCGCGCCCACTCACGGCACAAGTCATATGGGGAAATATCTTCTCTCAAATGGAGCAAGGACTCGCATATTCTCGCCCCGCACCTGACAGACCTCTAGAGTTCTCGGATTTTGTTCAAGCATGTTCTTCGCTATTCAATGCGCAGGAGAAAGTGCCTAAAGCAATCGTGATATTTGACGAGATCGAGCACGTCACAGCACATCCAGAATGGGCAGGATCTTTTTTCGCAAACTGGCGTGCGCTATTAAGCAACTACCCTGAAATTTCCGGTCACATTTCCGCAGTTTTCTCGGGGGCCCGGGAGATGTCCGCTCTTCAACACGATATAGGGTCTCCGCTCATGGACATCTTGGAGTGGAAAAGCCTTAGAAGTCTTGACATTGACGAAACAACTAAGCTCATGACGGAACCAACCAGTCTTTCCATCGAGGATGATGTTTTCAAACTAGCATTTGATGAGACCGGTGGACATCCCATGATCTTGCAATACATCATGCAAAAGGCTGTCGATAAAAACGAAAAATTAAGCAAAGCATCCTTAGTGGCGCTTATCGGCGATTTTGAATCTAGCCGAGGCTGGCAATTCTCTGAGTGGTGGAACAAATATTGCGACTCATCGAGCCAGGTAATCTATTCATCACTTCCCGATACTCACAGCACAAGAAAGGTTGCAACATACGCTCAAGAACTTGGCGGCTATCAAGCAAGCAAGGCCATTGAAATTCTTCAGCACGTTGGAATTGCAGAGCTAGATAAAGACAACATCGACATTAAGCGCCGCTGCCGAATGTTTACCCGTTGGGCTACGCTATATTCAGCGACCGCTAATGATGCTGCCTTTGACTCTCAACTCGCCAACCAATTAGGGGCAATAGATGCCGCGTTTCGCGCTAAATATCTATCTGCTTGGGCGATCTATCAGCTGCAAATGCCTAACTACTCCGGTGCAGTTAGCGAAGCACGAGACCTAGTAACTCAAGTTCTTCACAAACTTGCGCCCAACGAGGCGGTAGAAGGAGAGAGTAGTTTTAAGTTTGAGAAGGGGTTAACCGCACCTACACGACGTCAGCGTGTAATGTATATTTTTGGAGCGACCGGCAAAGAGCAAGGTAAGGCAGTAGCTAGCGAGGATGAATTGCTTGAAGCTCGCGCCTCTCAACTCGCTGGGGTGCTGTCAGCAAGCTATGCAAATGCGTCAGCTCTGACCCACACAACTGCAAGTCGTTCACTGGCCTTTACAGCAATTAAGCAAGCGGAAAGTATCCTAGCGCAATTGATGCTGGAAAATCGTCGTTGCTAACGCGCTATCACTATCTCGGGCTCCCCCACCCCAATCCGCTCCAAAGCCCCCGCCAGACTCGCCACCGTCCGGTCCACGTTGTGCCACTTCTCCAGCCCAAACAGCCCTACGCGGAAGGTCTTGAAGTCAGCACCTTCGTCGCACTGCAGCGGCACACCGGCGGCGGTCTGCAAACCTTCGGCCAAAAACTTCTTGCCTGACTGGATGTCGGGATCGGTGGTGTAGCTCACGACCACGCCCGGTGCCTTGAAGCCTTCGGCGGCCACGCTGGGCAGGCCGCGGCTTTCGAACAGGGCGCGCACCTTGCTGCCCAGCTCTATCTGCTCGGTCTTCACTTTCGCAAACCCGTAGGCTTGCGTCTCCTTCATGGTGGCGCGCAGGCGTGTGAGGGCGTCTGTGGGCAGGGTCGCGTGGTAGGCGTGGCCGCCGTTTTCATAGGTTTCCATGATCTGCAGCCACTTCTTCAAGTCGCAGGCGAAGCTGGAGCTCATGGTGGTTTCAATCGCGGTGCGGGCGCGTTCGCTGAGCATGACCATGGCGCAGCAGGGTGAGCTGCTCCAGCCTTTTTGCGGGGCTGAGATCAGGATGTCGACGCCGGTGGCTTTCATGTCGACCCACATGGCGCCGGAGGCGATGCAGTCGAGCACAAACAGCCCGCCGACGGCATGCACGGCGGCGGCGACGGCTTGCAGGTAGCTGTCGGGCAGCATCATGCCGGAGGCGGTTTCGACGTGGGGGGCAAAGACCAGGGCGGGCTTTTCTTTGGCGATGGCAGCGATGACGTCGGCCACCGGGGCGGGCACCCACGGCGCCTGGGCGCCGGCGGCTGTCTTGCGGGCCTTGAGCACGGTGTGCGAGGCGGGGATGTTGCCCATCTCAAAGATCTGCGTCCAGCGGTAGCTGAACCAGCCGTTGCGCACCACCATGACGTGTTTGCCGGCGGCGAACTGGCGGGCCACGGCTTCCATGCCGTAGGTGCCGCTGCCGGGCACCAGCGCGACGGAATGCGCGTGGTAGACCTCTTTGAGGATGGCGGAGATGTCGCTCATCACGCCCTGGAAGCTGCGCGACATGTGGTTGAGCGCGCGGTCGGTGTAGACCACCGAAAACTCAAGCAAACCGTCTGGGTCGACATTAGGCAGAAGTCCGGGCATGTGTCTCACCTTTTTATTTAAAAGTCGGGCTGGCAGCTTAGCACCGCAGCCCCATTCAGGACAACCCCGGCCCGGGGAAACCGCTTCAGCCCTGGGGCAGTTAGCTTTTTAGCTCTTTCGCCAGCGCGCGGGCCGCGTTGGCATACACCAGCACATCCACCCCGACCGCCACAAACATGCAGCCCAGCGCCAGGTAGTGGCGCGCCAGCGTTGTATCGCCGGTCAGGATGCCGGCGGCCTTGCCGCTGGCGGTGATGGTCTTGATGGCGCTCTCGATGGCGGCCTGGACATCGGGGTGCTGCGGCTGGCCGCGGTGGCCCATGGAGGCGGCCAGGTCGGCCGGGCCTATGAAGACGCCGTCCACGCCGTCGACCGCGCAGATGGCCGCGAGGTTGGCCATGGCGGTGGTGCTTTCGGCTTGCACCAGCAGGCAGACTTCGCTGTCGGCCACGGCCAGGTAGTCGCTGCGCGCGTTCCAGCGCGAGGCCCTGGCAATCGCGCTGCCGACACCGCGCACGCCCTGGGGCGGGTAGCGGGTGGCGGCAACCATATGGGTGGCCTGAGCGGCGGTGTCGACCATGGGCACGAGGAGGGTTTGCGCGCCGATATCGAGCACCTGCTTGATCAGGGCTTCGCTGCCCTCGACCACGCGGACGATGGGATGCGATGGGTAAGGCGCAATCGCCTGCAGCGCAGCCAGCGTGCTTTGAAGGTCGTTGGGCGAATGCTCGCCGTCTATGAGCAGCCAGTCAAAACCGGCGGTGGCGCTGACCTCGGCCATATAGGGCGAGGCCATGGACAGCCACAGGCCGATTTGCGGCTTGCCGGCCTGGAGGGCGGTTTTGAAAGGATTGCCTGCGGGGGTCATGGGGGTTTCCTTGTGGGGGTGGCGCGGCTTGGTTCCGTCTGGCGCACTTTAACCCCGGCTCACCCCACCCGCAGGCGCCGGGCGCGGTGTTCAGGCCGCCTTGCCGGCGTACTGCTCAAAAAATCCTATGGGGTGGATATCGATGTTCCAGCCCACGTCTTCGCCCAGCGTGGCGGCCGGGTGCAGCGAGGCGATGCGTACGGCTTCGTCCCGGCTGGCGGCCTCGATGATGAAAAAGCCGCCGACCAGCTCTTTTGCCTCGGCAAAAGGGCCGTCGGCCACCGTGGTCTTGCCGCCGCGCGGCTGCAGGCGGATGGCGGGCCCGTCCAGCGAGGCGCTCAGGCGCAGCTGCCCGGTGGCCTTGAGCTCGGCATCCTTGGCGGGGCACTGGCTGACCAGCGCCTTGCGGTCAGCCGGCGACAGGGCAGCCATGTCGGCGGGTTTGTAGTTGGCGAGGCAGAGGTATTTCATGGGGTTTCCTTTCGGTGATGGAGGGTTTTGCTTGCTGACACCTCTACGACGAACGGGGCGGGCCGGAATCGACATGCCGGCTAAAAATAATCCCGAAACAGGTTCTCAGCCCCTCAACTTAGCAAAGCCGCCAGGTCGGCCATGTCGGTAAAGACATGGGTGGCGCCGCTGGCCTTGAGTGCACCGGGCGCGTCATGGCCCATTTCGGGCGGGCTGTAGCCGAAGACGGTGCAGCCGGCCGCGATGCCGGCGGTGGCGCCGGTGACGGTGTCTTCCACCACGGCGCAGCGTTTGGGGTCCACGCCCAGGGCCGCGGCGGCGGCGAGGTAAACGTCCGGGAAGGGTTTGGAGCGCGGCAGCTCGTGGCCGCTGAAAATGCGGCCCTTGAAGAAGGGCATCAAACCGCACTTCTCCAGCTGCAGCTCGACCTTGAAGCGGTCGGCACCGGAGGCGCAGGCAATGCGGCCCTGGTAGAGCGCATGGACCTTGGCGATGGCGTCGACGGCGCCGGTGATGGCCTTGAGGTCGCGCATCAAACCCGTGTTACGGCGTTCGCGGAACTGGACCATCCAGTCTTCGGTGACGGGGCTGCCGGTGTTGGCGGCGATCAGCGCGGCTTCGTCCTTGACGGCCTTGCCGACAAAAATGCGCATGCATTCGGCGGGGCTGAGCTTCCAGCCGCGCTCCTCGAGCATGTCGCGCAGCACGCCGTTGGTAATGGGTTCGCTGTCGACCAGCACGCCGTCACAGTCGAATAACACCGCCTCGAATTTCATGGTTCTCTTTCATAGCCCGCTTGCGGGCTTGTGCCACCCAGGGTGAACATCACCCATTCAGGCCGCATATTAAAACGCACCGGCAGGATGCTGACGCCGAGCCCGCTGGTGATGTACATGCGATTGTCGCCGTGCGCCACCCAGCCGTGGGCCCATTCGCGCGGGCCGGCACCGGGCACCACGGGCGGGCCGTAGAAGGGAATGCTGACCTGGCCGCCGTGGGTGTGGGCGGCCACGACCAGGCCGCGCACCGGCGGCAGGTCGAACAGGCTGGCCGGCTCGTGCATGAAGACCAGCGCCTGCGCGCCTTTGGGTACCCCGGCCATGGCGCGCACCGGGTCGGAATGGCCGGTGTCGTCGTCGCCCACGCCGGCCACCCACAGGGCGGTGCCGGGCAGGGGCACGGCCTCGTTCTCAAGCACGTGGATGCCGGCGCGCTGGAAGGCGGCGGTGAACTTCGCGCCGTCATGCCACCAGTCGTGGTTGCCCATGACGGCATAGACGCCGAGCCTGGCCTTGAGCCCGCCCAGCACCTGGGCGATTTCGTCTTCGGGCGTGGCGGCGATCTCGGGTTTGTAGTCGCGGTCGGCAATGAAGTCGCCGGGCAGCAGGATGACGTCGGGCTCGGCGGCGTTGATCTCCGCCACGATGGCGAGTGCGCGCTCCAGCGTCATGACGCGCCACAGCGGGCGTTTGCTGAAGTGCCAGTCGGACGCGACGGCCACCTTGAGGCCGGGCGGGCCTTGCCAGTGGGGGACGGCCTCACTGATTTCGCGGTGGGCGACCCAGCGCGGTTCGATGATGACAGTCCAGGTGCCCAGCAGGAGCAGGGCAAGCGCCAACACGCCGGCGGCGCGGCGCCCCCAAGGCTTCACAGGCCCTGTCACAGGCGGACATCCGGCGAATCGCCGTTCACCGCATCCATCACGCCGGTGCTGTGCGGCGCCAGGCCGTAGCTGCGCAGGTTCTTGCGCAGTTCAAGAGGGTCAACCTCGTTCCAGGCCAGGCCGCAGTCCATGCAGGCATGCGCATGTTCGTTTTGCAGGGGAACGGGTTTGCCGAGCAGCGAGCGCAGCAGGCCGCGCAGGGGATAAAACCGTTCGGCTTCGAAATTCCCGCGAACCACTTTGCGGCTGCTGCAACGCAGGCAGTACATGCCGCGCACGGTCTGGTTGAACATCGGCCCTCCCCTTGTTGGCTTATTGGATATCGCCGTCCACATAGTACCAACGGCCGGCCTCCTGCACGAAGCGGCTGCGCTCATGCAGGCGCACGGCCGGGCCGCCGGAGGATTTCTGGCGCGCGACAAATTCGACTTCGGCGTGGGTGGCGTCGAGCTGGCGATGGCTGCGCACTTCGAGACCCAGCCATTTGACGCCGGGGTCAAACTCTATCGAGGCCGGCCTGTGGGAGGCGTGCCAGGTGGCGAGCAGGTAGTCGGCGCGTTCGGCCACAAAGGCGGTGTAGCGCGAGCGCATCAGGGACTCGGCGTCGGGCGCGGGGGTGGAGGCAAAGTGGTCGAGGTAGCGGCCGCAGCAGCCGGAAAATGGCAAAGGCTTTTGGGCCGTGCCGGTGCGGCCGCAGGGGCATGGCTGGGACGGCAGCGGCTTGGGCATCAACCGCAGCTGTGGGCGCGGGCCTTGCGCTTTTCCCGGTCTTCGAGCGTTTCAGTGGGCGCGCCCTGCTTGACCCATTCGGCATAACCGCCGTCGATATGGGCGACGTTGGCCATGCCCATGTCCTGCAGGGTTTTGGTGGCCAGGGCGCTGCGCCAGCCCGCGCCGCAGAACAGGATGAACTCCTTGCCTTCGTCGGCGAACAGGGGCTTGTGATAAGGCGAAGCCGGGTCGACCCAGAACTCGAGCATGCCGCGCGGTGCGTGGTAGCTGCCGACGACGGTGCCGGCCGTGAGTTCACGCACATCGCGGATGTCGACGATCTGTATCTTGGGATCGTTCAGCCGGGCTTTGACGTCATCGACGCTGTAGGTCTTGACCTGGGCCATGGCCTCGTCGACCAGGGCGCGGAATCCTTTGGTGATGGGCATCAGGGTCTCCTTGGTTTCAGTTCAAGCCAGCGCGCGCTGGATGATGATCTTCTGGACGTCGGACGTGCCTTCGTAGATCTGGCAGACCCGCACGTCGCGGTAAATGCGCTCAACCGGAAAGTCGCTGACATAACCATAACCCCCCAGGGTCTGGATGGCGGCGCTGCAGACCTGCTCGGCCATCTCGCTGGCGAAGAGCTTGGCCATGGCGGCTTCCTTCAGGCAAGGCAGGCCGGCGTCGCGCAGGCTGGCGGCGTGCCAGATCAGCTGGCGCGCGGCCTCGATCCTGGTCGCGCAGTCGGCCAGGCGAAAGCCCACGGCCTGGTGGTTGAAGATGGCGGTGCCGAAGCTCTGGCGCTCTTTGGCGTAAGCCAGGGCCGATTCAAACGCGCTGCGCGCCATGCCCACGCTTTGCGCGGCGATGCCGATGCGCCCGCCTTCGAGCGCGCCCAGGGCGATCTTGTAGCCCTCGCCTTCGCTGCCGATCAGGTTCTCGGCCGGGATGCGGCAGTTGTCAAAATTGATCTGCGCGGTGTCGCTGGAGTGCTGGCCCAGCTTGTCTTCCAGCCGCGCCACCACATAACCGGGCGCGCTGGTGGGCACGATAAAGGCGCTCATGCCTTTTTTGCCGGCGCCCTTGTCGGTGACGGCGATGACGATGGCGGCGTGGCCGTTCTTGCCGCTGGTGATGAACTGCTTGACGCCGTTGAGCACGTATTCATCGCCCTCCTTCACCGCCGTGGTGCGCAGCGACGATGCATCGCTGCCGACGTGCGGCTCTGTCAGGCAGAAGACGCCCAGCATTTCGCCTTGCGCCAGCTTTGTCAGCCATTGCTTTTTCTGCTGCGCATTGCCGTAACGCATGAGGATGGCGTTGACGGGGCAGTTGGTGACGCTGATGGCGGTGCTGGTGCCGCCGTCGCCGGCGGCGATTTCTTCCAGCACCAGGGCCAGCGTGAGGTAGTCGAGGTTGGCGCCGCCAAATTCCTCGGGCACGCAGATGCCGTAAGCGCCCAGCGCGGCCAGGCCTTTGTGCGCCTCGACGGGAAAGTGGTGTTCCTTGTCCCAGCGCGCGGCATGGGGCCAGAGTTCTTCTTTGGCGAACGCGCGGACCGCGTCGCGGATCATTTCCTGGTCTTGATTGAGCAGCATGAGTTTGCCTTTAAGGGGCCTGGACAGGCTTGAACCGGTTACCGTCGAGCCGGAAGCGGCGTGAGGTTACCAGCAGTTTTTCTTTGGGGGATCCACCGAGCTGGGTTGTGATCTCGACCATCTCAACGAGGTTTGATTTGGAATTTCCGAGCAACTGGAACTGCACATGCGTCTGTTCGCAGGGCTTGAGTGACGGGGAAATCTCCCCGCAATTACCCAGGTTGTTGCCAAAGTCGGCTTTGTGCAGGACCTGCATATTCCAGCCCTTGAAGCGGACCAGCGCATGGGTGAAGTCTTCCGTGCCCTGGCCTGAGCCATAGCTCTCCAGCAAAGAGAACTCGCCATAGTGACCGGTGACATAACGCGAGCCGAGTGACTGGCTGTAGTCAAGTTCCCTGGCTTGCTTCAAGGCCGGGCGATACAAAAAAGTACCCGAAGAATAATTACGTCCGCGTTGCGGGAACCATACTGAAACAAGAAAGGCCGTCTCGGTTTTCCCGACCATGACGTCATGCATGCCCCGAATCCCCAGGGTCTCATCCTTGTTGGTGCGGTCCTTCAGGCCCGCGCGCATCGCGGTCAGGAGTTCTTGCTCATTGGGCCAGGGGGGAACAGGGTCAGGTGCGGCGAAAGCCGAAGCAGCCGAAGTAGCCGCACCGACCGCGATCAGCCCGATCACAAATGCACGGCGCACACCCGCGGCGAAACGGTTGTCATGACCCATGGACACCATGCTGCACCTCACCAGGATTTAAACGGCACGCCGTCATAGTTAAGAAAAGCGCCCTTGTGCTCAGCCGTGAGTCCGGCCAGCGTGGCGCGCATGGCGGTCACGCTTTGCACCGTGGTGAGCGGCGCGCCGCTGCCGCCCATGTCGGTCTGCACCCAGCCCGGCGACATGGCCACCATGATGGCCTTGGGGTAGTCGTGCTGGGCGGAGGCGACCACCATATTGAGCGCAGCCTTGCTGGCGCGGTAGACCCAGCCGCGGCTGTTCTCAACGCCGTCTATCTTTGCCATGGCGCTGCTGATAAAGGCAAAGCGCCCGCCGCCGCCGCGCACCGCCTCGACCAGGGGCGCGACCTGTGGGATGGCCTGCATGGCGCCCAGCACATTGGTGTGCATGGCGTTGTCAAAGGCCTCGCGCGTGGGCGGGCTCAGCGCGTCGCCGTGCGGGAAAACGCCGGCCACATAAAGGGCAATGTCGATTTCCTCGCCGTCGAGCAGCCAGGCCAGGCCGCTGATGCTGGCGGGCTGGGATGCATCCAGCCGCAAGGCCTTGGCGCCCAGGGCCTTGAGGCGTTGCAGGCCTTCATCGTCGCGCGCGGTGGCAATGACGCTAGCGCCGTCCGCGACGTACTGGCTGACGAACTCAAGGCCTATGCCGCGTGATGCGCCTATGACAAGCACCTTCATGGCTAGCCCGCGAACTCGAAGTAACGGGACCACGAGGGGTCGAACTCGCTGGACACTTCGCTGTCGGCCGCGAAAGCGTCGCGCACGCCGGCCTCTATCAGTTCCAGCGCGGCAGGCAAATCGCCGACGTAGTAGTTGGCCATGCGCTCGCCGTTGCGCAGCATGGTGTGCGAGAGGATGCCGGCATGCCGGACTTCAAGGCGGGTGGCGATCTGGTCCTGCAAGTCGCGGGCGGCGTCCAGCGTTGCGTGGTCGTGCGCGGGCAGGCGCAGCTCGACGGCATGGCCGAGGTCGGGACGCGCGGCGACGGCATTGGCGCTGTTGTTGACGGAAACAATCGAATGGTTGCCTTCGCCGTCGCTCTCAAAAGCGATGGTCAGCGTGGTCCAGTTGTCTTCACCGCTGGCACCACTGGGAAATAGGCCCGTATGCCCGAGTTCGCCGGCCCAGAAGCTGTCGAGCACGGGGGCAAACTGGTGCAGCGGCGTGGAATGCAGGACTTCACCGGAGAAGCCTTCCACAAAATCCACCGCACCGACCTTGATCGCGAAGTCGTATTCACCGAGCACATGGTCCAGCATGATGAAGGCCATGTTGCGGGCGTGGTCCTGCATGTCGCTGGGCAGCTCGCGGTCGAACATGACTTCGATGCCGACCTGGCCTTCGTCGGCGAAATGGCCTATCAGGATGTCGGAGGTCGCGAGTTCAAAGTCGCCCATGCGCATGGGGAAGTCGGGTTCCTGCGTGCGCGTGCGGAAGGCGCTGAGGCTGTAGTGCTGCAGGGGCGGCGCCCGCTTCACGAAATCCATGAGCAGCGGAAAGCGCTCCTTGGCGCCGTGGGCGGTGGCGATCATCTCGACCTGCTTGTCGCCGTCCTTGGCCGACATCTCGAGGGCCAGGCCATCCAGCCCCTCTTCAAGCACATTGTTGATCTCTTCCACCTGCTCGCGCACCGGCTTGAGGACCAGCGCCGCCTCGCCTTCGCGAAAGCGCAGCCAGAAGCTGTCTATGCGCTGCGCAAGCTCGGCGGGCGAGAGCTCGGGCCGGTCCTCGCTCACACCAGTTCCACCGCCATGGCCGTGCCTTCACCGCCGCCTATGCACAAGGTGGCGATGCCCTTCTTGAGGCCGCGCGCCTTCAGTGCGTGGATCAAGGTCACGATGATGCGGGCGCCGGAAGCGCCGATCGGGTGGCCCAGCGCGCAGGCGCCGCCGTTGACGTTGACGATGTCGTGGCTGATGCCGAGTTCTTTCATCGCTGCCATGGGCACGACGGCAAAAGCTTCGTTGACTTCCCACAAGTCCACGTCCTTGACGCTCCAGCCGATTTTCTTGAGCAGCTTGTTGACGGCGCCGACGGGTGCGGTGGTGAACCATTCTGGCTCTTGCGCGAAGGTGGCGTGGCCGACGATGCGGGCGATGGGCTTGGCGCCCAGTTCTTTGGCCGTCGATTCGCGGGCCAGCACCAGGGCGGCCGCGCCATCGTTGATGGAGGAGCTGGAAGCGGCAGTGATGGTGCCGTCTTTCTTGAAGGCGGGCTTGAGCGTGGGGATTTTGTCGAGCTTGACCTTGCCCGGGCCTTCGTCGATGGAGATCACGGTTTCGCCGGCGCGGCCCTTGACGGTGACGGGGGTGATCTCGGCCTTGAAGGCGCCGGACTCGGTGGCGGCCTTGGCGCGGTTGACACTGGCGGTGGCGAAGGCGTCCTGCGCTTCACGGGTGAACTTGTACTTGTCGGCGCACTGTTCGCCGAAGGTGCCCATGGCGCGGCCGGGTTCGTAGGCGTCTTCGAGGCCGTCGAGCATCATGTGGTCAAAGATGCGGTCGTGGCCGATGCGGATGCCGCTGCGGCCCTTGAGCAGCAGGTGCGGCGCGTTGGTCATGCTTTCCATGCCGCCGGAGACCATGACGTCGCGGCTGCCGGCGACGAGCTGGTCGTGCGCGAGCATGGTGGCTTCCATGCCGGAGCCGCACATTTTGGAGAGCGTGACCGCGCCCACGCTGGCGGGCAGGCCGCCCTTGAAGCCGGCCTGGCGCGCCGGGGCCTGACCCTGGCCGGCCATCAGGCAGTTGCCGAACAGCACTTCGTCGACTTTTTCAGGCGCGATGCCGGCGCGTTCAATGGCGGCCTTGATGGCTGCCCCGCCCAGGTCGTGGGCCGAGAGGCTGGTGAAGTCGCCCTGGAAACCGCCCATGGGGGTGCGGGCCGCGCCGAGGATAACGATGGAGTCAGACATGAGGGAGTCCTTTCAGGTGGTGTGTGTGTTTAGGGAGTCAGGCCGCTGAGGCCTGTGAGAGCAGGTTCGGGCGGCAGCTGGGTGAGCACTTCGTCGTGGGCCTCGCCGGGGCTGTGCAGCACGATGAAGCGCTTTTCGCGCTCGTAGGGGAAAACGTCGTGCACATGGCCGGCCTGGATGCGGGCCTGGTGTTTTTGCCAGAAGTCGGCGTCGAGCAGGTTGGCGTGGTGCTTCATGAAGACCTCGCGCACCGCGTCGTTGCCGAGCAAAAAGGGCTCGAAGGTTTCGGGGAACACGTCCTTGGGGCCGACGGAGTACCAGACCTCGCCGCTCATCTCGTCTTCTTCGTTGCGAGCGGCGGGCACCTTGCGGAAGTTGCAGTCGGTGATGTATTCGATCTCGTCGTAGTCGTAGAACACGACCTTGCCGTGGCGCGTGATGCCGAAGTTTTTCCAGAGCATGTCGCCGGGGAAGATGTTGGCGGCGACCAGGTCCTTGATGGCGTTACCGTACTCGACGACGGCGCGCTCTATCTGGTCCTTGGCGGCGGGCTCGTTGACGCCGGCGTCGAAGGCTTCCTGCAGGTAGATGTTGAGCGGGATCATGCGGCGCTCGATGTAGACGTGCTTGATGATGACCTCGGTCTGGCCGTCGCCGTCGCGGTCGCTGATCTCAAGCTGGCTGGGCGCGAATTTTTCGATCTCGGCGATGAGCTCGTCGTCGAAGCGGTCGCGCGGGAAGGCGACCTCGCTGTATTCCTGGGTGTCGGCCATGCGGCCCACGCGGTCGTGCTGCTTGACCAGCAGGTACTTGCCCTTGATCTGCTCGCGTGTGGTGTCTTTCTGCGGCGGGTAGTAGTCCTTGATGACCTTGAAGACATAAGGAAAGGACGGCAGGTCGAACACCAGCATGACCATGCCCTTGATGCCGGGCGCGATGCGGAACTTGTCGGTGGAATGCCGCAGGTGGTACAAAAAGTCGCGGTAGAAAAGTGTCTTGCCCTGCTTGGCCAGGCCCAGCGCGTTGTAGATTTCGGCGCGCGGCATGTGCGGCATCATGCTGCGCAAAAACTGCACGTACGCCGAGGGAATGCCCATGTCGACCATGAAGTAGGCGCGGGCGAAGCTGAACAAAATCAGCAGATCGTCTTCGCCGAAGAGCGCGGCGTCGATCACCAGCTTGCCCGCCTTGTTGTGCAGCACCGGCAGCGCGAAGGGCACTTCGTTAAAGCCGTTGATGATCTTGCCGACGACGTAGGCGCCCTTGTTGCGAAAGAACAGGCTGGTCAGGACCTGGATCTGGAAGTTGGCGCGCAGCTTGACGTCGGCAAAACGTTCGCTGATGGCCTCGAGCACATAACCGGCGTCGCGCTCCAGATCGTCAAAGGCCAGGCGCAGGTCGAAGTCGCGCACCACCTGCAGCAGCACTTCACGCATGTTGTCGCGGGTGGGGTAGTAGGCGCGGTAGGTGGGCTGCGAGGCCAGCTCGTCGTTTTCGATGTACTCGGTGCTGACGGCCGGGCGCACAAAGATGAAGTCGTTCTGGAAGTAGCTGCGGTGCAGGATCTTGGTGGTGACCGAGTTGAAAAAGGTCTCGGCCAGTTCGGGCTGGTGGTGGTTGACCAGCAGGCCTATGTAGTGCAGCTTGACCTGCTGCCAGACGTCCATGGGCTGCTCGCCGGCCTTGAACTCGCGTTCCAGCCGGGTGGAGGCTTCGCGCACGCGCAGGTCGTAGAACTCGATGCGCTCGCGCTGGGCGCGCTGCTGGCCGTGCCAGTCGGCCGTTTCAAAGCGGTGTTTGGCGCGCGCGGACTCGGTGCGAAACAGCTGGTAGTGGCGGTTGAAGCCGTCCATCATCGCCTTGGCGATGTCGTAGGCGATGCTCGAGTCCAGGCGCTGCGGGAACATGCGGGCTATACCAGTTTCTGCTGCTGCGTGCCGCCGTTGGCGCGGGCACGCGCCATCCACATGTCCCAGACGCGGTCTATGGCCTTGCTGTAGAGCTGGTCGAGCTGGTCGGGGCCGGCAACACTCATCTGCAGGTCCTGCAACAGGCCGTCGTGCACGCCGAAGGCCCAGCCATGCACGGTGACTTCCTGGCCGCGCGCCCAGGCGTCGACCATGACGGTGCTGACCGAGACGTTGACGACCTGCTCGACGACATTGATGTCGCACAGGGCTTGTGCGCGCACTTCTTCAGGCAGGCTGTCGAGCAGCTGGCGGTGGCGATGCCGCACGTCCTGGATATGGCGCAGCCAGTTGTCGGCCAGGCCGATGCGCGCGCCTTCGAGCGCGGCCTGCACGCCGGAGCAACCGTAATGGCCGACCACCATGATGTCTTTGACCTTGAGGCGCTCGACCGCGAACTGGATGGCCGAGAGCGCATTGAGGTCGGAATGCACGACGACGTTGGCGACATTGCGGTGCACGAAGACCTCGCCGGGCTCGAGGCCGGTGATCTGGTTGGCGGGCACGCGGCTGTCGGAGCAGCCAATCCACATGTACCGGGGCGTCTGCTGCTTCACCAGGCTGGTGAAGAAGCCGGGACGCTCGGCTTCCATCTGCGCGGCCCAGGCGCGGTTATGGGCGAAGAGGTCTTGGATTGATGCGGTCATGGCTGTATTTTCACCTGCCGGTGGGAATGCCGTCCGGGAAGCGGCTGAAATCATTTTTCATCGATTGCCTTCGGCTTCAAAAGCGATTTTTCGGCCAGGCATTTTTCCCTGAAATCGGTGGCGAGCTGGTCGCTGTCGGCCCCCGGCGGGCTGCGGTCGGGCCCGGCTGCTTTCACGATCGATGCGTCGACCAGCAAGGGGCCTTCGCCGGAGAAATCACAAACGAAACGGTACTCGCTGCCGGCAACCGAGGCATCCAGCATCTTGCGGGTGAGATGCAGCTTGCCGTCCTGGTAGCACCATCGCTGCACTTCGCCGTCGCCCTTGACCAGCCCCGCCAGGCAACGCTCGCCCTGGCTTTCAAAAAAGCCGGGGGTATCTTTGCCGAGAAGTGCGTGCAGGTCCTTGAAGTTCGGCACGGCGCCGCGCGAATACATGAGCTGCTGGGCGGGATAGGGGTTTCCCCCGCCGTGGATGTATTCAAACAGGGTGAGATTGCCCAGGCTTCTCCATTTGAACTGTTCGCACGCCGTGTGATGCGCCAAGCCTTTGGCGCTGAACCCCATGGTGTCCTCAAGCTGGATGCTGGTACTGGAGCCATCCTGCAAGGTGAGGCCGACGGTGTAGGCCACAAAACTGCCCTCCAGGGCGAGTTCGCCTTTCCCGCTCGGCTCGCCGATTCGTGAGCCTTCCACAAAAACGTTCGTGACCTTTCCCCGCAGACTTTCGGGAACAGGGCATTCGAAGCTGGCGTCCGCTTCAACGGACGCGGCGTTGTTGGGCAGGGGCTCGTCTTTCTCACACGCGCCGAGAAGCGCGGCAAACGCGAGCACAAGAACCCATTTCGCGCTTTGATGTATCACCGGCATGGGCACCGGCCTCACATGGTTTCGGCGAACAGCTCGCGCCCTATGAGCATGCGGCGGATTTCGCTGGTGCCGGCGCCTATTTCATAGAGTTTGGCGTCGCGCCAGAGGCGGCCCAGAGGGTATTCGTTGATGTAGCCGTTGCCGCCGTGGATCTGCAGGCCCTCGCCGGCCATCCAGGTGGCCTTCTCGGCGCACCAGAGGATGACGGAGGCGCAGTCCTTGCGGACCTGGCGCACGTGGTCGGTGCCCAGCATGTCGAGGTTTTTGGCGACGGTGTAGGCAAACGCGCGGCCGGCCTGCAGCACGGTGTACATGTCGGCGACCTTGCCCTGGATGAGCTGGAACTCGCCGATGCTCTGGCCGAACTGCTTGCGGTCGTGGATGTAAGGTACGACGCTGTCCATGACGGACTGCATGATGCCCAGCGGCCCGCCGGTGAGCACGGCGCGCTCGTAATCGAGGCCGCTCATCAGCACCTTGGCGCCGCTGTTGAGGCCGCCCAGGATCTGGCTGGCGGGCACTTCGACGTTGTTGAAGACCAGCTCGCCGGTATGGCTGCCGCGCATGCCGAGCTTGTCGAGCTTTTGCGCGACGGAAAAGCCTTTCATGCCTTTTTCGATCAGGAAGGCGGTGACGCCGCGCGCGCCGAGTTCGGGCTCGGTCTTGGCGTAGACCACCAGGGTGTCGGCGTCGGGGCCGTTGGTGATCCACATCTTGCTGCCGTTGAGCAGGTAATAGCCGCCTTTGTCTTCGGCCTTGAGCTTCATGCTGATGACGTCGCTGCCGGCGCCGGGCTCGCTCATGGCGAGGGCGCCCACGTGTTCGCCGCTGATGAGCTTGGGCAGGTATTTTTTGCGCTGTTCGTCGCTGCCGTTGCGCTTGATCTGGTTCACGCAGAGGTTGCTGTGCGCGCCGTAGGACAGGCCCACGGAAGCGCTGGCGCGGCTGATTTCTTCCATGGCGATCATGTGGGCCAGGTAGCCCATGTTGGCGCCGCCGTATTCCTCGCCCACGGTGATGCCGAGCACGCCGAGCGCGCCCATCTTGGGCCAGAGGTCCATGGGGAACTGGTCGCTGCGGTCGATCTCGGCCGCGCGCGGGGCGATTTCGGCCTGGGCGAATTCGCGCACCGCGTCGCGCAGGGCGTCTATGTCTTCACCGAGCATGAAGTTGAGTCCGGGCATGTTGGTCATGATGGGCTTTCTTTTGAGGGCGGGATTGTGGGGATGAATAGGGGTCAGTAGGTCTTGGGCACGGGCACCAGGGTCTGCTGCAACAGGGCACAGGCGCTTTGTTTGCCGTCGGCGGCGACGTGGGTGACTTCGGCGGTGGCCACGA